>SKQX01000181.1 GCA_007118795.1 Thermoflexales bacterium
TCGATCTGCACGGCCTGGGCGAGCTCAAGGTTCACATTAGCGGTTGCCCAAACTCCTGCGGGCGTCACCCAATAGCACCGATCGGCTTCTTCGGGGCTGCGCGACGCGTCGGAGGCCGGCTGGCGCCGCACTATGCCGTCGTCCTCGGCGGAAGAGTTGAGGAGGGCCAGACGCGGCTGGCCGAAAGACAGGATACAGTCCCGGCCCGAAACGTTCCCGCTTTCCTCAAGGATTTTCTCGGGGCATTCTCCGAGTCGGGACAATATCCTGACTTCGATGCCTTTCTCGAAGCGGATGGTAGACAGATCGCCAGCACCCTTGTCTCAGAGCACAAGGACCTTCCCGATTTTGAGGACGACAAGAATCCCTACTTCGACTGGGGGGCAGAGCGGGTCTTCTCGCTGGCTGGCAGGGGTCCCGGCGAATGCGGTGCCGGTGTCTTCGACCTGATCGAGGTCGACCTGGCCAGCGCTGAGGACGCACTGGCAAACGGCAGACACTTCGAGGCCGCCAGCCTGGCCGCCCGTGCTCTCTTGGTGACCCGTGGGGAACAGGCGAACGACGATGTCGAGGCGTTCACCCTGTTCCGAGACCGTTTTGTCAGAGAGGGTTTGGTAGATCCGGAACTGGAGGGCCTGATCTCCGCTGGGATTGGCGCTGCCTCCGCCCCGCGCCCGGGCCAGGCCTTCGGCGGAGACCCAGACCATGTGGCGACTCTCGTGGCCACGGTGAAGGACCTGTACGAAAGGATGGACTCGTCGCTCCGATTTCCGGCCAAGGCTGCGAGAGCAGAGCCGGCACCCGAGTCTGCAGCGACAAGAGCAGACAGCTTTCACGACTTCCGGGGTGTCGTCTGCCCGCTCAACTATGTGAAGACCACACTCGCTCTGGAGCAGATGGGGGACGGGCAGTTGCTAGAGGTCCTCCTCGATGACGAGGGAGCGCAGAACGTTCCGGAGAGCGCTGCTCGAGACGGGCACGAAGTGCTTTCCTCGGTGCGGAAGGGCGATCACTGGCAGGTGATTATCCGGAAAAAGGCAGAATAGTCCTTCTCGAGCGCTCTCGGCGCCTGGAATACGTCGCTTCTACCGCCGCGGCAATCCAGCGTCAGAACGAGTTCTCGGGCAGGTTAAGTCGATTTCGGCCAGAGGACGCACAGCTTGTGAGGGAACGAACGTCTTCCAGCCCGCCTCCGCTGATCGGCGGGTTCATTCCCGTCTTGCCACCAAGACCGGTCTCTCGGGGGTCATTCCCGGGCCACGATAAGCCGGCGGGCGGAAGGGCGTGTCACGTCCAAACGGGGGCGCTGACACTGGCCGTCTCAACCAGTCGACGCTGCCCTGCGCTCTCGCGGCACATCCGCCAGCAACTGGAGGCTGAGTTTGGATCTCCTTACAGCGACTTCGTGGCTCTACTTGTCGACTGCCGGGAGCGGTCGGTGAACACCCTCCCGCTGGCCCAGCGACGGGTTATCTGGAAGAGTGTCTTCGAGTCGAACGCATTCGCCCTGTTGGCGTCCGCGAACAAACAAGCCGCCGATCGGCTCGCCCGGGCCCTTCTGGGACAGCAAGGATTTGAGTGACCTTGAGCAAGCATATTGTTCTCGTTGGGCTGAATCACAAGTTGGCGCCTCTTGATACGCGCGAGAGGCTCGCTTTCGGGAGCGATGGTCTGAGGGAAGCCCTGAGCCTGTTCACTTCTCAAGGTGGCGCGGACGGGGATTACGGAGACGCAGGCGTGATTCTTTCCACCTGCAACCGATTGGAAGTCTACACCTTGGCTTCCTGCGCCGAAGAAGGACTGGACGCCGTCTGCCGGCTTCTCGAGCACTGTCACGGTGAGAGTGTCGATGCTTTTCGCTCGTACCTATACACCTGGACTGACGAGCGCGCTGCAAGACATCTCTTTTCCGTAGCCGCCGGACTTGATTCGATGGTCCTTGGGGAGCACGAGATTCTAGGTCAGGTAACGGCATCGATGGAGACCGCTCTCTCGCAGGCTGCTGCGGGCAAGGTGTTGTCAGCGCTGTTCAGGCACGCGATTGAGGCAGGGAAGCAGGCGCGGACAGAGACAGCGATAAGCGAGGGAACAACGTCGATTAGCCACGTGGCGGTCGAACTCGCCAGGAAGAGCGTCGGCGACCTTAGCGGTTGTCGCGTGCTGTTGATCGGGGCTGGCGATGTGGCAGAGTTGTCAGCGGAGGCACTGGCGGAAAGCGGAGTTGGGTGGTTGTCGATCCTCAATCGAACGCAGCGGCGGGGGAAACAGCTGGCAGAGCGGTTTCAGGCCCAGGCCTTCGCTTGGGAGCAGCTGGAGGAAGCACTGCACTGGGCCGATGTGGTGATATGCTCAACAGCGGCACCGCAGACGATTATCCGGCCAAAACAGCTGCGCCGGGCGAGCGTCAGCGGACGTCGCCGGCCGTTGTTTCTCATCGACATCGCCGTCCCACGCGACGTTGATCCCCGTGTAGCACAGATGGAGAACGTCCACCTCTACGACATCGATGATCTCGGAACAGCGGTGTCAGGCAGCCTGGTAGAGCGCCGGCAAGAGGTGCCGAAGGTGGAGGAGATCGTCGCTGAGGCAACGCAGGCGTTTATGGCGTGGTATCGATCTCTCGACGTGGTGCCGACCATTGTGGGTCTGCGCGAGCAAGCCTACTCCGTGCGCGAGGCTGAGGTGGAAAGAGCGCTCCGGCGCTTGCCGCGGTTGAATGACAGAGAGCGGCAGATCGTTGAGGCTATGGCGAAACGCATCGTCAGCAAGCTTCTCCACGGTCCGACAGTCTGTCTCAAGGAGGTTGCCAATCACTCCGAAGGCAGCGAGTATGCCAGGGTGGCCCGAGACTTGTTCGGAGTAGACGGGAAGAAAGCCCAGTAGAGGGAACGTGGAGACGATACGCGTAGGAACTCGGTCCAGCGCTCTAGCGCTCTGGCAAGCGCAGCGAGTTGTGGCGCTTCTGGCGCCCCTTCACGCCGGCCGCCGGTTTGAGATCGTTGAACTGAGTACGCGGGGCGATCGCAACCGCGCTACCCCGCTCCACCTGATCGGCGGGGTCGGATTCTTCGTCAAGGAGTTGGAGCTTGCGCTGCTCGAGCATCACCTCGACCTGGCCGTTCACAGTTTGAAGGACCTGCCCAGCTGCCTGCCACCAGCCCTGGCGCTGGGTGCCATCCCAGCGCGCGGTGACCCACGAGACGCCCTCGTCTCAGCCACAGGCGCAGAGTTGATGGATCTGCCCACCGGCGCTCGCGTGGGAACCGGTTCGCCGCGCCGCAGAGCACAGATCCTCGCGTTGCGGCCCGACCTGGAGGTCGTGCCCATCCGAGGTAACGTAGTCACGCGACTGAAAAGGTTTGCGGATCGCAATTACGATGCCGTGGTCCTGGCAGTCGCTGGGTTGGTGCGCCTTGGCCGTGAGAGTGCTATCAGCGAGGTGTTTCGGCCGGAGCTGATGCTCCCCGCGGCCGGACAAGGCGCGCTGGCCGTGGAGATTCGTGCTGGTGACGAACGCATCCGATCACTCGTGACGGCCATAAACCACCCGGCAACCTGGGCCACCGTGACAGCGGAACGAGCTTTCATGGCCCGGCTGGGTGCTGGCTGCCACGTGCCGGCCGCCGCCTTCGCCCAGCCTTGGGACAAGCAGCCATGGGTCCGGGGGTTGGTGTCAAGTTACCGGGGGCAGAGAACGATCCGCGGCGAGCGATACGGGTCGCCAGAGGCGGCTGAGGCGATCGGAAAGGCTCTGGCGGACGATCTGTTGGATCAGGGCGCAGAGGAGCTCTTAGGGGGAACGCGGGGATGAGTGGGACATGGTGGGCTATGGCACTAACCTGTCCGTCTCGTGGTGAGGTAGTCGCACCGGTAGGAGAGACCGTTGACTGATGTTGGTACTGTCTATCTGATTGGCGCGAGCCCGGGTGATCCCGGTCTCATCACGGTCCGGGGCTGTGCACTTCTCGCCAGAGCCAGCGTCGTGCTATATGATCGTTTGATCGGTGACGAGTTGCTGCAGTTGACTCGTCCAGACGCGAAACTAATCTACGTGGGGAAATCGGCGCACGACCATACATTATCGCAGCAAGAGATCAACGATCTGCTGGTGGAGAAGGCCCGCGCTGGGCTCGACGTTGCTCGGCTGAAGGATGGGGATCCGTTCGTGTTCGGCCGAGGCGGTGAGGAGGCGGAGGTTCTGTCCGCCGCCGGTGTTCCCTTTGAGGTGGTGCCGGGAATCTCCAGTGCCATCGCTGTCCCGACGTACGCCGGCATCCCGGTCACCCATCGGGATCTGGCATCGAGCGTCGCGGTCGTAACTGGTCATCGTGGAATGGGAGGCAACAAGGGCGATGAGGGACAAAGCCTAGACTGGGACGCCCTGGCACAGGTTGATACACTAGTGGTTCTTATGGGAGTAGGGAATCTGTCCACGATCACAGAGAAGCTCTTGGCAGCCGGCCGCAACCCTGAGATACCGGCTGCGGTCATTCGATGGGGAACCACGCCGCTGCAGCGGACGGTCACTGGCACGCTGGCGACCATCGCTCCACTTACCCGGGAAGAAGGCCTCCTTCCTCCAGCAGTCCTCGTCGTGGGTGGCGTGGTGAATCTGCAGCCCAAGCTGTCTTGGTTCGAAACACGGCCGCTTTTCGGGCTGCGCGTGTTGGTCACGCGGCCTGCGGAAGAGGCCACCCAGACCGCTGCTCGACTGCGAGCACTGGGAGCGGAGCCGATCCTATTCCCCACCATAGCCATCCAGCCACTGGAGGACTGGAGCTCGCTGGACGCAGCCCTTGAACGGCTGGCAGGCCATTACTACGACTGGTTGATCCTCACGAGTGTTAACGCCGTGCGCTTCGTCTGGGAGCACCTGCGGGCAGCGGGCCGAGACGCACGAGCCCTGGCTGAAACCCGCTTGGCTACCATTGGTCCGATCACCTGTCGAGCGCTAGCTAAGCGAGGGCTGCAAGCAGACCTGGTTCCAGAGCAATACGTGACAGAGGCCACACTGGAGAGGATCGGGCCGGTAGACGGTCTCCGGATTCTAGCGCCCCGGGCAGACATCGCTCGTCCGGCACTCGTCGCCGGGCTTGAGACCGCAGGCGCCACGGTCGATGAAGTCACAGTCTATCTAACAGTCCGGGCCTCCTCCGATGACGCGGGCCAGGTCCGAGAGATGCTCACGGCGGGCGCGATCGACGTTCTCACGTTCACCAGTTCTTCGACGGTACTCAACTTCGTTGCGGCCCTAGAGCCGCTGCCCAGCTTGCGCACGGCGACGATCGTTGCGTGCATCGGCCCTATCACCGCGCGGACGGCGATCGAGGCGGGGCTAAGAGTGGATGTGAGCGCCGAGGAGCACACGATGGATGGTCTTCTGTATGCACTGGTTGAGCATCTGGAGGAGACCAGGCGTGATTAGCGTCACCCGGCTTCTCTGCCGTCAGATCGGCCCTCAGAGCCACCGGCGGTACAGATAGCGATCGAGGACGGCTGCCGCATCCCGCTGGTTGTCTTACCGTCGAAGTGAGAATCGTGACGGCCGCCGACTGGCCTGCGGTGGGTGGCCCTGTGCTCTGGTGCACCCGTCCCCCGGGTTCAGTCGCCCCTGCTGCGATGGGAAGACGCTCTTCTCATGACTACCTTTCCTGTCTACCGACCGCGCCGCCTCCGCGCTTCAGAGAACGTACGTCGGATGGTGCGAGAGACGACTCTGGCGGCCTCAGACCTCATATATCCCCTCTTCGTCGTCCACGGCGAGAACTCGAGGCGGGAGATTCCGTCGATGCCGGGCCAGTACCAATGGTCGGTTGATCTGCTTCCCGAAGAGGTCGAGGAGATTGCCGCTCTGGGCATCCCGGCCGTGATCCTCTTCGGCGTGCCTACCAAGAAGGATGTGGTAGGAAGCGAGAGTTTCGCCACAGAGGGCATCGTCCAGAAGGCGATAAGTACGATCAAACAAGCGGTCCCCGACCTGGTGGTCATCACGGACGTGTGTCTCTGCCAATATACCAGTCACGGTCGCTGTGGGCTAATCAAGGGGAGCATCCCAGGTGGGAGCGAGTTTACGGAGCAGCCCGGGAGCGGCGGATTGCAAGATGGTTCCATCCTCAACGATGAGACGCTGGACACTCTGGGGGCCGTCGCGATCTCTCACGCTGAAGCTGGTGCGGACATGGTCGCCCCCTCAGGGATGATGGACGGCATGGTGAGCGTGAGACGCCAGGCGCTGGACCGGGTGGGGTACGGACACGTTGGCATCCTGTCGTATGCTGCCAAGTACGCCTCCAGTTTCTACGGGCCGTTTCGAGATGCTGCTCAGTCCTCGCCCGCCTTCGGCGATCGTCGCTGCCATCAGATGGACCCATCCAACGCACGCGAAGCCCTTCGCGAGGTGGCGATGGATATCGGTGAGGGCGCCGACATCATCATGGTGAAGCCGGCGCTGCCCTATCCAGATATCATCCGGCAGGTGCGTGACCAGTTCGGCTATCCTGTGGCAGCCTACAGCGTAAGCGGAGAGTTCTCAATGATCAAGGCTGCGTCTGAGAGGGGATGGATCGACGAACGGGCCGCAACCCTGGAAGCACTGACGTCGATCAAGCGAGCCGGGGCCGATCTGATCGTGACGTACTCGGCCAAGGACGCCGCCCGCTGGTTTCAGGAGGCGGAGTAGGACATGGCGCATCCGGTCGACATCCCCAACACCTGGCCCTTGCCTCGCGTGATGGCGCACGAACCGACCGCTGGCTGCAGCCTGATGTGTCGCCAGGTGGCGCACCAGCGCTCAACCAGAGCCAGCTGCCGACGAACTGACCTGGGGCGAGGTGAAGCAGCTGACCGGAAAAGCCTGCGATGTGTGCGGCATAGAGGCGTATGACTCCAAGCCGACTCTCGTGGTTTCGGGCGGTGACGTTCTGGTTGAGGTCCGGCCGGTTCGACATCGCTTGTTGCGCAACCCAACGTGGTCTCCATGCGGCGAATGGTACCTTGATCAGGCCGGAACCGGGGTCGACGCGATCCCCTGGCTCCGCGACCTGGGCCCCACAGGGTTCGAGCGCGACGCGGTGCGGGTGCTCCAGCGAGACGTCGCGCCCGGTGACGGGTCGCTTTCAGATGCCCAGCGCGGAGCTCGGGGGGGGAGAGAAGAGGTGTTGCTAGAGACCACCCAGCGGCTGGGTCAGCGAAGCCTGAACCGCCGTCTCAACGCCGTGCCAGGACGCCGACAGGCGGGACTCACCGCGAATGGGATGCTCTGCCCGATCGTGCCTGACGACCAAGACGTGAGAGCAGCACGGGTGGCGGCCGCTTCCCCGGCAGTGAGCCATTGCTACCAGCGGCCGCCCTACGGACCGCGCTGGCTCTATAGAGCTGTCACCAGGGTCGCGGGCGGAGGCGAGAGGGAGCTTCCCCCAAAGTATGTACCAGTTGAACCTGTGTTTACTGTGACCCTCTACTGGCTCAACTTGACAAGCGGGTGAGCCAGACACTGGCTCGCCATCCCCGACCAGGCTGCGATCCACTGACGTTGCACCGGTCCCTCATCCTCGTTCGGGCCCAGGTGGACTGACGCTGGCCGCCCGCGCCCTGCCACCGGAGAAAGCCGCATCGACCGTTCCCGACTCACCCGCCTGAAGGTTGCGCCTGAATACCGTAACCCAACGCTGCGGCAGCAGATACGATTTGCGCTTCACTCACCTGGGCGGCGTCGTACTCCACTTCAAGCCGTTGCCGGCGATAACTTACCCTTATGCGCTGAATGCCAGGTAGCGCATCCTCGATGCCTTCCAGGTGCATAACGCACGCGGGGCAGTGCATATCGGGAACGTCAAAGACTTGCTTCATCGTGTCACACCTCATTGATCAAAGACGATCTGAGCGGTGTTGCAGCCCATCGCGCAGCTATAGCGCAGCACCTTGCCGGCCGGCTGTGGCGGGATGTCAATCGTCGCCTCGCCGGTGAGTGGCAGCATCTGCTCGACACCTAACTCCGGGATAACCAGCGCCAGCGCGCAAGAATAGACATTTTCTGTGACGAGAGTCAGCCGAGTGGGGACCCCGGCGCGGGCGTGGAGTTGAGCGGGTGTGTAGCCGCTCGACGAAACCCTGACGTCCAAGACGTTTTCCCCGCTGGCGGGGTTCATCGACGTGACAGCAGGCGGAGCTGATGGGGAGAGCCTGACCGCTGGCGCACTGGCGGCCTGGATCAAGCGGGTGGCCGAGATGGGCGCGCCCGCCAGGTTCAGGCCCGAGTCTACAGAGACCAAGCCCAAGGCAAGCAGGACGATGGCCACCGCCCGCGCCAGGTTCTCCTCTAGCACAGCACCAAGTCGGGTTGCCAGATAGGCCACGGTGAAGAAAACGACGCTACTGCCCAGGGTAAACGCCCCCATCAGGCCCGCCGCTAGCAGCGCGTCGCCGGTGGCTATCGCCAGGGCCATCATAGCCTGGGTTACACCGCAAGGGATCAACACGGTGAGTCCGCCGAGCATCAGGGGTGTGATGGCGTCAGCGCCCTTCTTGGCTCTGCGGCGCACGTAGCGTCTGACAGCGGCAGGGGGCTCAAGAACGAAATGGCGGAAAATCGGATGCACGTCTAGCATGCGCAGGCCATTGCCCACCATGAAGATCCCGATAGCGATCAACAACAGAGCGCGGGGCAGGGCCGTCAACTGGAGCAAAGAACCCAGTGCCCCAAGGGCCCATCCGAGCAAGGTATGGGCGACCAGTTTTGCCAACAGGAACAGCAAGATCGGGGTGGCGGCGAGCCGCGGGTCGGTCGTTGGGACTTCGCTGCCGTGCTTGGTTCTGAGTGGTGCCGTCGCCGGCGGAGACGTTCGGGGTGCCAAACAGAGGGCCAGCAGGCCCCCCTGCACAGCCACACAACCTAGGCCACCGGCGGTCAGGCCAATGATAAAAACCATAACGAGCTGATTCACGTCTCCTCCTTGCCCCTCGTTGGGGTACGCGTCGAATCGTTGCCTAAATTCCTCAACTATTATATACTCGCTGGAAGATAAGTCAACCACTGTAGGTGCACAGCCGTGACATCATCCGAGGGGCTGGGCGTCGGCGCAGGCGATCGACTGGTTGCGGACTAGTCGCTGGATGGAACGTGCTAATCCTCTCGGGGGATACCCGGACAGCTGGAGGCTGACCTGGCACGAGGCCGCCGCGAGAGGGAATCTCCAAGACGGTACCAAGCAGCCTCAAACTCAAGCAGGTACGCGATCCTTCGTAGGACCCGATGCCCTCTAGCGCTGACGGGGTAACCCGGGCAGATCACTGTCACGTCTGGTTTGCGCCACACGTGAGTCCGCACCGCGAATCCCGAGCCCATTTGGCCCCCGCACAATCCGGGCCACGGCGACCACCGACACCGATGCACGCCATCCAGCCCCCTTCGACCCTCCAGACTAAGCCCGGAGCGCCCACTCCTCTCGTTCGCCGTCCTGAGACTGCATTGATCCGACGACACCTCGTCAGAGCTGCCAGATGTGTTCTTCTGAAGAGTCAGTCTTGGCTGCTACTCAGAGGTGGTGCGATCGTTCATAGGCTGGCGGCCATCGCTCAGCGGCAGGGTTTCGCGAAACTCTTCAGGCGAAATCTGGGACTTAATGGACGCCGGTTACTACAACGCTCCTCTGCAAGAATTGCATGGGTTCACCTGATAATAAGGCGCTGCTGTCCTACGAGGTTGCGGTGTTCTCCGCGCGATGGCTCCGTTTCGATACGCTATTGGGTCCTGTTCTTGTCAACCGCAAAGGGGTCCAGGGGGGGGCGTCGCGGGGAACGTGGCACGTTGAGTCGATGGACGGGCGGACGTCGATCCGAGCGTGGTCGCACAATGGCTTCTCACACAAGCGGGTTCGAGAAAGCAGCGCGCTCGGTCTTGCCGGATCAGGTGTCGGCAACAAGACTCACTCTCTGGAGAAGCGGTGTCGGTCGTAATTGCTGACCCAAAGCCGTGGCTTGACGGGTTCTTCTCAGCTGCCGGTCCACCAAAGAGTCCACTGACCTTCTGACTTACGAGCCTCCAGTGATGCAGCAAAGAATCAGCCCATTCAGGACTCCTGTTGCCTCTTGCCCATGGGTAGTTGACAGAATTGCGCAACTACTCTACAATTGGCCCACGTGGAGGCTTCATCGATCGAGTTCACCCAAGACGAGGGAGAATTTCTGATCAGATTCCTGGGGGACGTGAAGCCCTGGAATCTCCGTTCCCCGGCCGGAGGACCTAAGATTTCTTGTGCAAGAGGGTCAAGGGATGAGCCGAGTATCAAGCGCGAGTACATTGATTCTGGCTTGTCCGGGAGAGGCCAACAGGACCCGGGTCTCGCCAGAAGAACCTAAAGAGTTGGGACCAGGACGAGCAAAGACACAGATGTGTCGCCGGAACAAGCGTCCATCACCATCGCTTGTCAGGTCTTGCAGGACGTGCCAACGGGGCTGCTGCCTGAGGATCTGATCAATGATGTTATCGTCGAGGACTATGATCTGCATCGCATCCCGCATAGATTCACCCAGCCCCTGCAGGAGCTCGACGACATCGAAGAGCCCACTCCGGTGGTGTTGGGTTATAAGCACTCGTGGTTGTCGCACGACACCAGACCACTCGACCGAGTGATTCTGCCCCTAGTCTGAGGCCATCGACAGGCCAAGACCAGAAGGTATACCCAGGCAGTCGAACCGACCGCGGGTTTTCCAGGGAGTCATGAAAGATGAAACATACGAAGAAGAGAAAGGACCCCACGTTAACGGTGAGTCACGAGGCAGCGGAGACCAAGAAACTACAGGTTCTGCATCAGATCCTTCGGGAGATGGGATCGGTCCTGGTCGCTTACTCGGGAGGAGTGGACAGCACATTTCTGCTCCGAGCGGCTGTGGATGCATTGGGCGCGGAGAACGTGCTGGCGGCTACGGCCTGCTCCCCGACCTATCCGGAGCGAGAGCTCAGAGAGGCCGAAGGGCTAGCGCGCCGGATAGGGGTGCGTCACAGA
>SKQX01000238.1 GCA_007118795.1 Thermoflexales bacterium
GCGCCAGACCGTTGGCCGCGGTGGCCGTCATCACGCGGGCCCCGGCCGCCGACGCGCCGACGCAGGCGCTCATGGCGCTGTGCTCGCTCTCCACCGTCACGAACTCCGTATCCACCAGCCCATCGGCGACGAACTCCGAGAAGGTCTGCACGGTGGACGTCTGGGGTGTGATCGGATAGGCAGCCACCACGTCCGGGTTGATCTGCCGCATCGCGTTGGCGACAGCGGCGTTTCCATCCAATGCCTCGAACTTAGCCATTAGCTGCCTCCTCAACCTGCCCCTCCTCGATCACTCGAATGCAGAGCCTGGCGTCGTCCCTCTCCAGCTCCTCGTCAGCCTTCTTCTTGACCCTTTCGTTCACCGGGCAGACCGCAGCGCAGATGCCGCAGCCCTTGCAGTGCTTGAGATCAAACCCAACCATCTCCTCCTTCTCAGTGTCCACCAAGATGCTGGAGTCGGGACAGTTGAGCCAACACTGGAAGCAGTTGATGCATTCGGCTTCACCGAAGACAGGGCGAAAAGCCCTCCAGTCGCCGGTGTCATAGTCCACCGAATTCCCAGCTTCAAGGATCATCCCGCCGATGGGGATCTCCTTCCATCCTTTCATCTCTGACATAACTCGTACTCCTTCAACTATCTGATCAAGACGAAACACTGCCAGTCACCCCGCAGAGCCCAGGTCCAGGGCGGCTATCCTTCTTCCACCTCATCGGCCGCCCGCCTCAGGGCCCGCAGGTTGGCCTGGATCGCTTCGTCGGCTATCTTGTTTTCGAACCAGGCCTCTAGCTCTTCAGTAAGAGCTTCCATCTCAATGAGCCCCGTGGCTGCCACCAAGGCACCAAGCATGGGGGTGTTGGTGATCTCCCGCCCCATCTCATCAATGGCAATGTGGCTGGCATCCACTGTGAATACCTTACCCGTGCGGAAGCCCGTGATCTCTCGCACCTGATCCGGGCTCTGCGAGCTGTTGACCACCAGGACCCCGTCCTCGACGAGTCCCTCCGTCACCGGCACCGTCCCCAGCAGCGTTGGATCGAGCACCAAGACCACGTCCGGTTCCTCAATCTGAGAGTGGATGTTGATGGGCTCATCGCTGAGCCGTGTAAACGCGCGGATCGGAGCGCCCATGCGCTCCGGTCCGTAGTCAGGGAAGGCCTGGAAATACTGGTCGGTACCCAGCGCGGCCTCCGCCAGCAGCTTACCGGCGGTGACGACCCCCTGCCCTCCTCGCCCGTGCCAACGAATCTCCGTCAATCGTACCATGGTGTCCTCTCTTTGCTTGCCAAATGGTTCTTTCTCCCAACAGCTGGCGCGAGCCGGCCTCACGGCCCAGACAGCTTCCGGTCTTTCGCCACACGCCGAACCTGGGGTCACACACTCACGACCCCAGTTAGCGCTAAGCGTCAGTTAGTCGACGTTCTTATGACTTGAGCATCGGATACCGCGGGCCCGCACCGAGCCGGATGGCTCCAACCCCTAATTCTGCCACGTTTCTCCGATTTCCGCCAGTGGAGACGGGACGATGTCCGAGCATTGACACCCGGCCCCGGCGGGGACGGTACAAGGCAACTTCAGCCGGCCTACGGAGGAAAGCCCTAACCGGACAAAGCCCCATCGCACCGCCCGGATAGATCGGGAGTGGAGTTCAGGCCTCCCATACATCCAAGGATTCTGGAAGGGGCGCCTGCGCTCCCTCGCGGATCACCCGCAGCATCTGCTCGTGGATGCAGCCGTTGGAGGCCACGATCTGGCTGCCGGAGAGAGCATCCGGTCCACCCGCGAAACCCGTCACGGCGCCGCCCGCCTCACGGACCAGAAGAGTGCCGGCCGCCACGTCCCACGGGTGCAGACGGATCTCCCAGAATCCGTCGAAACGGCCGCAGGCGACGTAAGCCAGGTCCAGAACGGCCGCTCCAGCCCGCCGCACGCCTTGGCTGCGCCGAAGGAAATGATCCAATCGCTCGACGTTGTTGTCCGGAGCCGTGCGTCGATCATAGGGAAACCCCGTTGCCAGGAAGGCCTCAGGGAGATCCACAACATCGGTCACCCCCACCACCTCGTCGTTAAGTCTAGTGCCCCCACCCACTCGCGCCGCGAACGTCTCCTCCCGCAGGGGATCATAGACCACTCCCACGACGGGCTGCCCACTCTCGATCAGCGCCAGGGATACACCGACGTGAGGGAAACCGTGAGCGAAGTTGTTCGTCCCGTCCAGGGGATCGATGAGCCACACGGGCGGACCAGGGTCGCGCCATTCATCGCCGCCGCTCTCCTCCGCCAGGATCCGGTGCTCCGGGAAGAGCTCCTGTACACGACGGCGAATCAGATCGTCAGCCGCCCGATCCGTCTCCGTCACCGGGTTGACCTCGCCCTTGAAACTGACGCCGTCGAGAGCACCGCGCGGGAAGGCACGGGCCACGATGCTCCCGGCTTCGTGGGCGATCCTCACCGCCTTCTCAAGAATAGCCTGGTCGTCCATAATCTAGATCCCGAACATCTACCGCACGACGTAGGCCGCCGGCCGACGATCCTGGTACACCGTCAGGTAGCGACGAGCTTTCTCGATCTCGCGTAAGTCCACCTGCGTCACCAACAGCTGCTCTTTATCGTCCCCCCGTACCAACACGGTACCCCACGGATCGACGACGACAGATCCTCCGGGGAAGGTAACATCTTCGTCCTCGCCCACACGGTTACAGGCCGCCACAATCAGCTCATTCTCTGTGGCTCGCGCCCTGGCGAGCAAGATCCACGCCTCCAGACGCTTCACAGGCCACTGGGCAGGGATCACAAAAAGCTTCGCCCCGGCCAGGGCCAGGGTCCGGAACAACTCCGGGAAGCGCAGGTCATAACAGATGGCCAGGCCAGTGGGGCCCCAAGGCGTGGGACACAGCGTCGCGTGCTCTCCCGGTACCA
>SKQX01000132.1 GCA_007118795.1 Thermoflexales bacterium
CATTGGCCGGGAATCGTGTCCAGAGGGTCGGGACGATCGATGATGGAGAGGGTGGCCTACGCTACCGTGGCCATCAGAGCCAGCGCTGCCGCGATGGTGATGATCTTTGGCCAGTCCATAGTTGCCCTTTCAGTGTTGTGATAGATCGTCCTTCTTCGACGGGCGCCCACCGGCAGGCTCGCCCTTGCGTTCAGCCAGATTTACTGTACCATAAGATCCATGGTACAGGAGAACTTGTGCCGTGACAAGCCGGCAGAAGACTGGTCGGGGACCACCGCATCCGCTGGATGGGAGAGTATAACGCCGATGGATCAACTACGAAAACCGACACTGGTGGCGCTGTTCGTCCTGGGTGCCGTGGCGCCCATTCTGATCATGCTGCTTGCGCCCCAACCGCCGACGCGGCAGTGGTGGCGGGATGGCGCGGTGGCTCTGGGTTTCTTGGGGTTTGCCCTGATGGGCTGGCAGTTTGTGCCCATGGCCTGGATGCCATTCCTGACCGAGACGTTTGGCACTGGGACCCTGATCCAGTGGCACTCCGACCTATCGCTGGTTGCTCTCTACCTGGTGCTGGCGCATCCCCTGGTGCTGATGATCGGCAATCCCCGCTACCTTGTGGCCTTCAACGTCCTCACCGGGGTCGGGCGCCTTCGCTCGGGGGTCGTGGCTCTTTTGTTGACTCTGGTGATCGTAGCGACGTGCCTATGGAGGCGTAGGCTTAACCTGCGCCGGAGGCCGTGGCGCTGGTTGCACGATCTGCTAGCAGCCGCCATCATGGGATTTGCCCTCCACCACGTGTTACGGGTAGGCTACTACACCTTCCTGCCGCTGCAGCGCTGGCTGTGGATCGGCTACGTGGCGGTCTGGGGGATCTTGGTTGCCTATACACGGGGCTCAGCGGAGCTGGCACGCGCAGAACGATAAGGATGCATCCAGTGGCCAAAGGTGGGCGCACGCTCAGAATGGGAAGAGACTTAACACCTGTCATTCCGAGCGCAGCGAGGAATCTCGGTCTTCAGGACCGCTGCAACCTGCACAGACGAACTCGGTTTCTTGGTAGATGTCGTGCCCAGATGACTCCTCAAAGGAGGAAGATGGTTCGCCGTGCAGCACGTCTCCGCAGGTGATCCAGGTGTGGCCCTGCTTGTATGTGATGGCTGGTCCGTGAGCGAAGACGCACTGGTGCCGAAAGCCTGATTAGGAGCATGTCTATTCTCTGGGTAGGTAGCCCTGCGCCGATGGTGTGAGCCTTCGGGCACGATGTCCTCGGGATGGTCAGCCGTTGCCATCACTGGTGACCGGGTTCGTCCTTCGACCCCAGGAACACCGCCGGAATGCAAACCGGGGCGATGAAGAGGAGGGTGCTATGCCGTATGCCAGGAACGCGGTCGACGACAGACGAGTCTACTTCGAGGACGATGGCGGGCGCGGGGCGCCGGTGGTTTTCCACGGTGGATTCCTGGACTCGGTCCCCACGGTGCGGGCCCTCAATTTGGCTGAGGCCTTGCGTGATGAGTACCGCCTGATCTTTGTCGACCACCGGGGCCTGGGACGCAGTGACAAGCCCCACGACCCCGACGCCTACGCGATGCCTATCCGAGTGGCGGACGCCATCGCGGTTCTCGATGAGTTGGGGGTGGAGCGGGCCCACTTCATCGGCTTGAGTTGGGGCGGCAGGCTCGGGTTCGGCATTGGCGAGCACGCACCCCACCGGGCGTCGTCGCTCATCATCGGTGGCAATCAGCCCTATGCCTGGCCCGACGGTCCGCTTACCCGCCTGGTGACGGAAGGTCTGCGGGCCGCCCAGCGGGAGGGCATGGAGGCCCTGGTCCGGGCGATGGAGGAGTTCTGGGACACCCGGTTTCCCGAGACCGCGCGTGAGCACTACCTCGATAACGATCCCGCCGCTCTGGAGGCGGCCTGGACAGAGGCCCGTGCCGAGGGAGCGATTTCCGAGGACCTTCGGGCCTGGCGGGTCCGCTGTTTAATCTTCCTGGGCGCAAGGGATGCTGATTTCGTTCCGCTGGCGGAGCGGGCGGCAGCGCAGATCCCGGACGCCGAGCTTCTCTTGCTAACTGAGGAAGACCACATCCAGACTCACCTCCGGCAGGACGATCGTTTGGTCGATGCTGTCCGTCGCACCATAGCGAGGGAGAAGCGCTAGACAGGTCTTCGTCTCTGAGCGGGCCCGAGAGAATCCCGACCGCCTTCGAGCCCGCTCGGGCATCGTCGACGAGGTCGGCTTCCTCCTCGGGCCTACGGACGCCGTCAGAGTGGCGCCCTACACCCATTGTAGGCGTACCGGCAGTCGTTGGCTGTCTGCAGTGCAGTGGGGGGTAGGGGTGGTGCGCGCGTCGGTGCCGGCGCGGGCCAAGAAGCGTGATCTAGGTCTGGTCTCTCTCCAGCCGTTCTGTTGGCCGCTCTAGGTGCTGGGAGTGTCGAGAAACGACGGGATGAGCGAGGGACCGAACTCGAATGTGGACAACAGCGCGTCGATCTCCCGTGAGAGAGGTCTGCCAAGGGCTGCTCCCGCCACCCCCAGACTGATCGAGCCTATGGTGTCGGGATCACCACCAATGGTGATGGTTTCTTCCACCAGATACCTCAAGGCGGACGAAGGCGTCTGCTCCAGGGCGCGCAGGGCCAGCAGAACGGCAGCAGGTATCACGAAGCGCGTCTCTATCCCCTCGGTCTCCATGTCGTCCACGTCCCAAAGGGGATCATCAGCCAGGAACACGCTTGCCATCCGATCGGCGATGCCTTGCACGGGCGGAAGCTCATAGCCGGACTCGACGATAAGCATCTCCACTGCCGAGGTGCCCGCACGGGCGCCATCGAGGGCCTCCTCTCGAATCACGTCGGGCGGACTCCCTTCTTTCGCAGCCCGCACGGCGTAGAGCAC
>SKQX01000145.1 GCA_007118795.1 Thermoflexales bacterium
CAAGGCAAAAGTAAGACCCAGGCCTAGGAAGAAAACCCCGCCCATCTCGACTCCCTCGAAGATGGGCGAGAGCCCTGCCACCAGCGCTAGTGTCAGGAGCACACCCCCGGGGATGACGGCCCACCAATGGCCGGGATTGAAGAGGTAGATCACCCAGAACGACAATGCAATGCCACCCAAGAAGATCGAGCCCCCGGCAACCTGACCCACCCGAGGTGCCAACTCGTTCAGCGCCGCGATCCCGGCTATGCTGAACAACACGAAACCGGGGATAGCTGCCCACCAGTTGGTCTGAGGCCCACTGGCAAACACAAACAGGAACGCCAGACTGGCGACGCCGATCAACACAGGCCAAATAAGGGCCGTGACGCGGATGACCCCGAGGCTCTGGAGCAGGAACAGGACGCCCGCAGCGATGAGGAGAACTCCCCACAACACACGTGACTCCAAGCTTTTCATGTCGGGTCCTTTCGTTATCGTTGTTCGCGCTGATGGCAGTCTCAGCGGACTCTTAGCGAGCCGACCCCGGCTTCGACTTTCAGATCGATCCGGTTCTCCGCCGTCTCGTAGTTCGGGGACTGGTAGAGACGCCCGGCACGAGGGAAGCGCGCCTCGTCGACCTCGATGGATGCGAGACCGCCCTCGAGTCGCAGCCGGGCCGCCACTTGAGCAGGGATGCGAACGGCTACGGAGGCTGCACCGGCGTCGATGCGTGCCCTGGTATGCCCGGCTTGGGCGGGCAGGGTCACGTTGAGGGAGCTGGCCCCCGTCTCCAACTTCAAGTCGGTCACACGGAGGTCGGTAAGGTCAAGGCGGGCGTCGCTGGCTCCCGTCTCGAAGGCAAGGGACAGGGGAATCTCACCGTTCAGCCTGAGCAACCAGCCCAACCCTTCGCGCCCCCAATTCCAGGGGACCATCATCGCCAATAAGTCGGGTGGTGACAAGTGTACGTTCAGTTGATCTCCCTTGCGATCCGATCGGTAGTCGAGACCGCCCCCAAAGGTCCCCTCCAGGAGCGCGTCGGTCGGGGCTCCCGCGTCGACTCGAAGGCGCCCGGCTCCGTGGCTCAGATGGATGGTGGCTCTCGCAGCTCCCTCAAGGGGGATCGCGACCTCCTGCCCTGGAGCTTCCCGCCCCGAGAAGACGCCATACAGAATCCCCAGGCCAACGACGATCAGCAGGACAGCCCAGATGGCGCTCCAGATCTCAATAGCGATGATACCGAGATTGCTGAAGAGAAGCAACAAGCCGATGATGAGGAGGATTGTACCCCAGAACAGCCCGCTCTTTGTCATCGCCTACTCCTTCCTTGTCACAGCCACGGCACTTAACAATCAGCTGCCCGCAGTCCCGTCCGAGGAGCTCACTGCCTCGGACGCAGTCGCGCTCAGGCCGCACATAAGTATACCTGGTTTTCCCTATTGGAAAAGCAATCAAGGAGGGGCATGCGGCCTGTTCGGGCCATGGCCTGCGATCGACTGGGAATGGTAGGCAGCCCTTGTTCTCCTGATCCTTGATGCAGCCACCACAGGTCTCATCCCCCTGGTATGACCCGCCCGGTCGCAGAGTCCGATGCCCGGCGTGAGCTGGCTAGCCTCCACGAGTAACCGCGCATCTGGCGCCTGCAGGAGCACGGTGTCCCGCAGTGGGAAGAGAGAGGCCCCACGAGGTTTGTGGGGTGTCACTTGACTTAAGGCCAGGTAGACGGAACTAGCACCAGCAGCGGTCCTCGGGTCTTCCCAAGGCCTGGTTAGAGTGCACACCGATGATCGGTGCCGTCGGCCGCATCTCGGATGGGAAAGGAAAGGCACGAGGATCACTGTTTGTTGCGCTCTCCCAACGTGATACCGCGGCTTGATCGTCCATTCCTCCTGGATGACCTGCTTGCTTGACCGGTTGATTGCTCTGAGTTCTGAAGCGGCTGGGGTTACGGAAGTGCCAGGCACCGTAGGGGTTGTGGGGCGATGGGCAGGCCAGGTGCCTGGCACTTGAGAGAGGCGGGTGCGGATCAGAGCTGGGGCGACTCGTCCTCGGTCGGCGGTGTCAGGGGACAGATCTGGTCCACGGTGATGCGTTCGGTGTTGTACCCGTACCGCTGGAAGAAGACGGCCTCGTCGGGCCGCTCCGCTACCACGTCCTGCATCGCGCTGCAGGCCTGGACGGGGTCCGCGGTCTCGCGGTAGACATCGAGCAGCCGCTCCGCGGCCTCGGTATAGATGTTGGGCTCGACGAAGCCGTGGCTCAGGGCCTGGTCGAGGACAGCCTCCATGGCGGCGACGTCGTCGCGCTGGGCGTGGACTAGCATGGCCTGGACGGCGGCATAGCTCACGATACGGCGCTTGTCGACTTCTTCTATGGGTGCCATAAGCTCGTCGAAGTCGGGGTCGCTCACTACCTGGCTGGCTAGCTCCAGGGCCCGATCCCAGTCCTGCTCCACCAGGGCGGCATTGGCGTCGAGCATAAGGTAGTAGGGGTGGTCCGACGGATCGGGGATGTCCTCGACGAGCCGGTAGGCCCCGTCCTCCCACGCGAAGACCCACGTATACGGGCGCTGCAGGCCCGCACCGACGGATCCAATTATCCCTCCGTGCATGATGAACTCGAGGGCGCCGTCGCCATGACGATCCTCAATAGTGAGATCTGCGGAAGCCTGGTAGATCGGCTCGTCGGCCAAGTCGTGCCAGCGAGCGCCGTCCCAGCGCCCGACCGTCAGCCCGGTGAAGCAGGTGTGAGCCCCGCACCAGGTGTCCTCGATCAGCACTTCTGTCTGCCCGTCGCCCGTGACGTCGTCAATCATCCGGAGGCTGGGCTGGTGGGCCGTGGCGGCGTCGGGCCGGGCCCCGCGGATGGCACTCCGGGGTATGAAGAGGTCCTGGTCGGTTTCAAAGATCACGAGATAGGTGCGGAGCCACATAGGGGCATAGCTCTCGCCCGGAAGAGGGAGACTCATGAGCCACTCGGCGACGCCATCGCCATCCAGGTCGGCGGATTCGGTCCATACGAAGGGCTCGATCTCGGTCCGGGCCTCTTCGGACGGCACTGCCCAGGTCGTGAGGACGTCGAGAACTGCCTGGACGCTTTCTTCGCTGTTGAGCATGGCGGTGACCAGCTCGACGTAGTCCCGCACCCACAGGTCGGGGTCATCCGCGGCTGGATCGGGTGGCGGGGGCGGGGTGGGCTCGAAATCAGGCGGCGGCGGCGTGAAAGGCCCCGGCGGGACCAGAGCGTTCTGGGGCTGGTCCTCGTCGATGGGAGGCTCAGAGACGAACTCCAGCCGCTCCACGACGATGGTGCGCGCCTCGTCCACCGGGACGCCGGTGTGCAGGGTGCCCCATACCTTGACCTGGGCCCCGGTCGACTTCGCTTCGGCCACCTGCTCCCTCACCGCGTCGGTGGGGGTGCCAAGGTCGAACTCCTCGCCGTCCTCCCGCTCGAAGTACTGGCCGAGCTGGTGGCCGGGCGGGAGGTCCACGATCTCGCCGACCCAGCCCTCGACCGGCTTGCCCTCGTCGGCGGGCTGTTCAGAGACGAGTTCAACCCGGTCAAGCACGATGGTGCGCGCCTCGTCCACCGGGACGCCGGTGTGCAGGGTGCCCCATACCTTGACCTGAGCCCCGGTCGACTTCGCTTCGGCCACCTGCTCCCTCACCGCGTCGGTCGGCGTGCCCAGGTCGAACTCCTCGCCGTCCTCCCGCTCGAAGTACTGGCCGAGCTGATGGCCGGGCGGAAGGTCCACGATCAACCCGACCCAGCCCTCGACGGGCTCGCCCTCGCTGTCGCCTGGAATCTCAGTTGGCGGAGCGGTCGGCTCGTCTGGTGAGTTGATCGGCACCGGGCTGCACCCAGCGCTGATCAGGACGACTGAGAGGATTATCAGGCTTAGAGGTACGGTTCTCGTGTTCATCCTGTCTCCTTGAGTTATGATCACGCCGCGTCCTGCTCCCAATACGGGGGCGAAGGTACCAGTAAGCTGTGCACCTAACCCAGCGCTTTGCCGCTGAGCAGAGCCCCAGCGGCGCTGCTGTCATCACTACGCTCCTAGCATAACAGTAGATGGGCGCCAGCACACCCCCCTGCCCGGGGGTTTGCGCCCTATCCGATTGACCAGTCTCGACGCTATTGTTCCGAGGGGGGAGCTCGAGAATCAGAAGGGGCACGAATCCCCGCACGGTGGCGGGGGGAGATTTCGGTCAAGAATTCTCAGGCCGCAAGGAGGCCTGCCGGCCCACCGAGCCGAACTCCCCGGCCTGGGAACCGCCAGGAAGTCGTAGTGGGCTGACGCGACGCGTCAGCCCATAGACCAAGAAGCCCTGGCTCAGGCCCCGGGGTCCAACACGCGACTCACAAACAGCGCGGTCCCCTCCTCGCGTCGCGGATCAGGAAGGCGGAGGGGCGATCCAGCGTCATCTCCAACGGCTCCTGGGGCTTCGCCGACGTCGGCATCATCACCCCCGTGGCTGCCGCGGCCTCCGTGCCCTCCTCGACCACCGCCACGAAAGCCTCGTGCACCACCTCGGAGATGAACAGATCCCTGCTGCCCCGTCATGCCGGAGAAGTCCGAGGCGTTCCCACGCCGACAGCGACCCCTACCCAATCCGCAGCAGGTCTATCACCTCAGTGGCCCCCTCGCTTCTCACCCCCCAATGCGAGAAGCCCGGCTCCCCCAGACTCCCAGGAGAACCGGGCTTCGCCTCAGACGCCGGCCCTGACGCCGCAGCCAACCTCCGCGCCTGCCCGCTACTCGGCGGCCAGCACCACCCGCTTACCGGCACCGTGATAGGTGTACGGCTCTCCGTCGACATCCAGCCGGATGATGTACCCCGGCGTGATCACCTGGGCGTACAACTCCCCGGGCTCGGGGACGCCCAGGCTGGCGTCGGGGAACTCCGTCTCGTCGACGCTCTCGACCACGATGCCGTCAGCGCTCACGCCCGCGCGCTCGACCAGATCCTCCTTGGCCAGCGTCACCAGATATGTCGCCTCCGATTGGGCCCCGGTCACCTCAGGACAGGCCTCCAGCGCCGCGGCCATGTCCGCCTGCGATACGGTGCCCCGTTCCTCGACCGTCTCGCCGACCGCGATCCGAACCAAATCCACCGACGGCCCGTGCGGCTTGCGCACCACCAGCGAGAGCCCGTAGGCCCTCGCGTCCAGATTCTCGGGGAGCTGGACCGTGATGCTTTGCGCGAATCCCAGGCCGGGCTCCAGGTTGAACGACCGCTCCTTGAGGGTGCTCACCAGCGCCTGGCCGTCGAGATCCACCAACTGCAGGCAGAACCGTCCCGGCCACTCATCCTCGGTCTGGTTCCTGATCATTATGTCGAACGTCGCCTCCGCTCCAGGCTCATAGCCATCGGTATAACCGCTCCATTCCACCCTGGCCCCGTCCTCCCTCTCCCGGCTGGTGGAGAACACCGATCGCTCCGCCTTCTCCTGCGCGGTCAGGGCATCCGCCACCGCAATGCAGCCTGCTCCCACCACGGCCACCAGGCCAAGCAACAGCACGGCCCAGCCCAGCATTCCTACTCTTCTCCTTGCGCCTGTCTCAACGGCCTCCTCACTCATGTGGCCTCCTTTCTTCCCTCTGCGAAATCCGCTCCCTACCGGAGTCCCAATGATCCGACCTTCAGTTCGTCTCGCTCATCCATATCCTAAGGGCAAGAACCGTCGAACGCGCCCACCATCCGAGGGGTTTCTCAGCTGCTCAGATCGCCAGTCCCTGACCTACCCGGTCGACCAGGTCCCCGGCCTCGAGTGTGAGCGACCTCGCCGTCGGCATCATCCCCCGCCATCCCCGGCGACACCCATGCCGACCGAACCCATCGAGGATCGGGATTCGATGGGGCCCGGCTGGCTCGCGCTGGGCGCCGACCCGCAAAGAGAAGGCCATCACGACCAGCTCACACCACACCCGCTAATCCCCGGTCGGATGGAGCCCCGAGTCTGAGGCACCCATCGACCAGATCCTCGAGGAGGAGATCTTCGCCGTCGAGATCGTCGAGGAAGAAGATAGCCCCGCCCTCGACGCCACCGCCGCCGGGTGCCTCGGTCAGCTCTACGCTGACCGGGATGAGATCACCGCCATGGCCAGGGCCGTCCGCACCGTCGCGCCTGGGCCAGGGGTCCCAGATTTCCCCTGACCAACCACCGTATCGGCCTCGCGATCCGCCGCTCTCGTGCCCGCCGCCTTCACTGCTACGGAAGCCTCGTGCAACACATTAGAGACGAACACCTCCCTGCCCGCCGGCCTGCCGGTTAATTCGACTGCGCCCTGGAATGCCCAGTCCATTCCCGGCGCCAGGGGGCCGCTTTGACACCGAAGCTGGCGTCGAACTCGCTCTTGGGCATCGTCGGGTGGGCAACCCCTGAGGGACGTCAGAGCAGAAGAACGCGGGTAGCTGGGCGGACCTCCCTTGCCGATGCTGACCTCCTGAGGCAGGATTCTAGCCAGCTGCAACAGTCACTCGCCTTCCCGGTTCCCGCAACATATCGGGAACCTTGGCGTACCATCCGGCGTCTATAGACCAGTGCAGGGATCAGAAGTCTGGTCGGGGCGTCGCCCGGCCTCCAGAAAACACAACGGAGGGAGTTGAAATGACGAAGCGAACGGGATTGATCTGGTTGAGTGTCGTGATGGCGGCCTCGCTCTTGGTCAGTGGATGCAGCGCCGTGGTCCTCGGTGCCGGTGGGAATGAGGCGCCGGTTGACGTGGGCCAGCCGGTGGACGCTGGACTCGCACCGGTCGACGAGGTCAGCGTGATCATCATGGAAAGCCTGCCGGCAACGGCCGCGGTCATCGCCCGGGGAGATCTGCCGGATGGCTGCACGAACATCGTCGATGCGCTGATGACCATCGATGAGGAGGCCGGCCTCTTCCAGGTCACCCTCGGCACCTACCGCGATCCCGAGACGATGTGCACCATGGCCCTGGTGCCCTTCGAGGAGGTCATCGACCTGCCGATCCTGGGGCTGCCCGCCGGAACCTACACCGTCGAGGTGAACGGAGTGGCCACCACCTTCGAGCTGGCCGTGGACAACGTCCCTCTGGGGGAATAGGCATCGAGAATCGCCCGACAACCGGAACAGCGAGAGACCTTTGAGCCCAGCGGGGCAGCTCAAAGGTCTCTTGCCATGTTGATCCACGTGCTACCGTCGCGTGGGAATGGTAGGCCGGCCCCTATTGTCCCTGATCCTTGACGCAGCCACAACCGCTCTCATCCGCCTGATATGATCCACTCGGCCGGAGAGTCCGGTGCTCGTTGGGAGCCGGTTAGCATCACGAGGAACCGCGCATCTGGTGCATGGAAGAGCACGGCGCCCCTCGGTGAAAAGAGAGATGCCCCACAGAGTCCGTGGGGCGTCATTGGACTTATGGTCGGGCAAGCGGAGCTGGCCCGGCATCCGTCGTCGGGTCTTCTCCAGACCTGATCAGAGGGCGCATATCGGACAGGACAGGGGGACCCGTGAGGATCACTGTTGGTTGCGCTCCCCCATGTGATACCATGGCTTCATCGTCCACTCCTCCTGGATGACCTGCTGCCTTGACTGATTCATTGTTCTCCGTTCTGTAGCGGCTGCGGTCACGTAAGTGCCAGGCACCGGGGGCAGCGGCGATGGCCTGGGCAGATGCCAGGCACTTGGGTGGGGATTCTGGGGCGGAGGTGGAGGGGCGGGTCGGGGGTATAAGCGGAGCGGGGTTGAGTGTGGAAGTGCCAGGCACCGTCGGCGGTCATGGGCGGGGCAGGTGCCTCGCCGTGGACAGGAGGCTGTAAGGCGAAGGTTACGCCCGGAGCTGTGATCGCGTCCCCGGCGCCTGTCCCGCCGTCAGCCCTCGGAGCGGACCACGGGTAGGGTGATCACGTCCAGGGTCACCGGGCGATCGAAACGCTGGCGCAGGGCCGCGGCCATGGCGTCGATGGCCGCCGGCTCCAGGGGATCCACGGCTCGCACCGTGGCCACCACCACCAGCCGCTCCCGCTCCACGCGATGCTCGAAGTCGGTGAGCTCTGCCCTGGGCACATCGACGTGCTCCGTGAGCACCTGGCGGATCTCGCTGCGGATGTTCGCCTGCTGCACGATGCCGGCCATGATGATGCCCAGAGGAACAGCGATCACCACCACCAGGAGCACAAACCCCATCAAGCCGCGCCGGACCCGTCGCCGCGCCTCGGGCTGCCAGGTCTGAGCGCGCACCCCCAACAGGATGAAGACGATGGCGCCGGCCAGGCTGATGGCGGCGATATTGGCCAGGAAGAGCAGAAACGCGCCACCGGCCACGTGGGGCTCCCCGAAGGACAACCCCAGTCCCGCGGCGCTCAGCGGGGGCAGGAGCGCGGCGGAGATGGCCACCCCGGGCAACGCAGCGCTCACCTCGTCCCGGGAGAGGGCGTAGGCGCCGGCCATGCCCGAGGCCAGGGCCACCGCGAGATCCAGCAGGGTGGGTTGCGTGCGGAGCATGATCTCCTGAGTGAGCTCGCGGATCGGCGAGGCAGCCCCGATGACCACAGCGATCATGAGGGCCAGGGCGACCCCCTTGAACATGGCTTCGATGGAGAGCCGCACCAATCGGATATCGCCCAGGACCATGCCCAGGGAGAAGCCCAGGATGGGGGACATGAGAGGGGCGACGAGCATGGCTCCGATGACCACCGCGGCGCTGTTGAGCAGCAGGCCCAGGGCAGCGATGATGGCGGAGAGGACGATCAGGACGAAGTAGTTGGCCCCGGGCCGGGCGCTATCCCGCATGGCCTCGCGCAGGTCGAGCTGCTCCTCGACATTCAGGCGCGGAAGGACGTGGAGCAACACTCGCGTCAGCTTGCGGGCCCAGAATTCCGTCGGCCCCCCATAGCTGCGGACGATCACGGCCGTCTTGTCCACGCGGGCGGCAATCTGCTGGGGGATGCTGCCGAACACGAACTGGTCAAAGAGCCCCTGTTCCGAGGCGCCCAACAGGACAAAATCATAGGCCTCGGCCTCGCGAGCAATGCCCTCGACGACACTCTCCGCGACCACCACCTTCTGCTCCGGCGGGCGGCTGAAGGGCACCCCCTTCAGGGTCCGCGCGATGAGCCTCTTGTTCTGCTCCATCTGCTCAGGCGTCGCTCGTCCCAGCTGGACGTAGAGGGCGGTCACCTCCGAGCCGTACACCTCCGACAGCATCATCGCCAGTTGAGCGGCGATGGGGGCATGGGGACCGCCCGCCGTGGGCACCAGGATGCGCCCAGCATCTTGCCACTCCTGGCCCTTCGCCACCATGATCTGACACGGTGCATCGCGGATGACGGCGTCGATGATGGGCCCCATAGAGGCGCCGGCCGACCGGGTGTACCCGCGCCACCCCATCAGGACCATCTCGACCCCCTCCTCCCGGGCCGTGTCCAGGATCCCCTCGGCCACCCCGTGGGCCACCCGGGTCATGGTCTTGACGGCGAAGCCCTCCTCCTTCGCCTGCGCCATGGCGCGCTCGAGCAACACCCGGCCCACGGCAGCCCGGTGGCGCCCCTCCTCCAGGGGCACCTGCTCGGGCACCGTCACCACCTGGAGCGCCAGCACCTCGCCCCCCTGCTGCCGGGCCAGCACCCCGGCCAGGCGCAGGAGCGTACCCGCCGTGGCCGGGTTGGCGACGGGCACCAGGATCTGGAACGGGCGGGCGGCTCTCTCCTCCGCAGAGGGTTTGAAGACCGTCACTCCCTCCTGGGCCTCCACGTGATGGCGCTGCGCGTAGGCCAGGTAGATCACGATCCCCAGCCCGAGGCAGCCCAGTCCCCAGGCCAGATAGGTGGCCCCCCAGAGCGGGCTGACCAGGCCGTTGATCACCAGCGTCAGCCCTGGCACCCAGGGATGGAAGGGCAGCGTGAAGGACGCCGCCTCAGCCGGCTTGCGGCGAGCCAGGGTCAGGTTCACGGCGGTCAAGACGACCAGGTAGAGCAGGCCGGCCAGCCTGCCCACGAAGGGCGGGGGAAGAAAGACCACGGGTATCAGGAGGGAAGCAGCCAGGGCGATGAGGCCAACGGGCGTCCCGAACCGGGGGTGGAGTCGGCGGAGGGCTGTCGGCCAGTAGCCGTCGTTCGCCATCACGTACAGGTGTCGGACCACGAGCACGAAAGTGCTGTTGAGGGCCAGCCCCAGGGCCAGGGCACCCACGCCGAGCACCAGGGGACGCCCCGCTCCTCCCGCCACGCCGGCGCCGAGCAACGCCAGCGGGTTCCGCGTATCGGCCAGCTGCGCCGGATCCAGGGCGCCCGTCAGCACCGCAGCGGTCAGAGCCCCCAGCACCGTGACCAGGACCGGGGTCAACAACAGGGCCCGGGGCACGCTCCGCTCCTGCTGGCGCATCTCACTCTGCAGGCTGGTCGTGAGCTCCAACCCGACGAAGCCCACCACGAGCAGGGAGAGCGCCTCCCCCCAGTTCTGCGGCCCGCCCCGGTAGCGCGCCAGATCGACCTGAGGGAGGGCCAGCAGCAGGAGGAAGAGGAGCACCCCGACCAACGCCACCAGCGCCGTAAGGAGCCCCCGTTGCCCATCTCGCGTCCCGAGGCTGTTGTTGACCGCCACGAAGAGCAGCAGACTGATGGCCCACGGCCAGGCGGGCACCACCAGCGCCAGATGATCCCGCAGGAGGATGCTCAGCTGCACGCCAAACCCGTGCGCCAGCAGGCCGCAGAGGCCCAGGCCCGCCAGGGCCAGGGCCCAACCGGTGACAAAGCCCAACGCCCCGCCCTCCGCCTCCTCCACCAGCACGTAGGCCCCACCGCGACGGGGCCCGCGCAAGGCCAGCTCCACGTACCCCAGCAGGTTGAGGGCCAGGAGCAGCAGCGCGGGAAGGAAGGCCAGGGGCGCCAGGGGCCCCGTCGCGGCTATGACGTCCCCCATCAGGACCAGGATGGTCACCACCACCATCACCCCGGCGCCGCGGGCTATCACCTGGCGCAAGCCCAGGCCCC
>SKQX01000257.1 GCA_007118795.1 Thermoflexales bacterium
CGAGACACAGGATCCCATCGGCCGGACCCTATTTCAGGAGCTTGCCGAGTGGGAGAGTGGTCACCAGCGAGTCCTGGAGCAGGAGTACCAGTTCCTCGCTGATCGGTTCAAGCTCGATCTCGGCTTCGCTCCTTTTTAAGGTGGCATCCAGGACTTGCTGGGTCGGCCCTGGTGATCGGCTGACTGAGATGCAAGGGGCTGCTCCAAGTTGCGCCGGGACAGCCGTACCGGCGAAGGGTGTGGCGATGACGCGGGCCTTTGCCACACAGCCTCGCTAGGCCGAGTGTTCGGTACACGGGGTTCACTGTTACAAATGGGGAGGTCCAGCGATCACGTGAGAGATCAATCGGTTGGAGACGAGTTCCAGCAACGCACGAAGTACCAGAGAGGCGAGGTCCGTGGAGGCCGCCTTGATTGGGCCAGCAAGCCTCCTACCTATAAGAGCTATCCTGGCACGCCCAAGCTAGCGCTAAGCGACCCAACAGTGGCAGGAGGCGTGCCCATTTGGGACGTGATCCTCGAACGGCGCAGCGAGCGCCGCTTTCAGGCAGTTCCCTTGAAGGAAAAGGAGCTTTCTCAGCTACTGTGGGCCGCTCAGGGTGTCACCCGGACGCAGCAGAGTGTTGGTCTTCGGGCAGCCCCCTCAGCGGGGGCCCTCTACCCCGTTGAGACGTACGTCGTGATCCACGATGTGGAAGCGGTCGAGGCCGGGCTCTATCATTATGATGTCGCTCATCATCAGCTCGAGCAGCTGAAGGTGGGAGATTTCCGAACCGCGATTGCCCGGGCGGCGCTCGATCAGCCCATGGCAGCGCGGGCCAATGTTGTCTTGGTATGGACCGCGGTCTTCCAACGCTCGAAGTGGAAGTATAGGCAGAGGGCTTACCGGTACGTCTACTTGGATGCGGGTCACATTGCCCAGAACGTGGCACTGGCAGCAGTGGCGCTTGGCGTGGGCAGCTGTCAGATCGCCGCCCTGTACGACGAAGAGGCGAATGGTCTGCTTGGTGTCGACGGGGTCAGCGAGAGCACGATCTATATGACCGTCATAGGACGTCCCCGATGACCAAAGAGCAGGCCGTGAACGGAAAGATCGCTATCGTCTTGATGGGTGGCCTGGATATGCCGTGCCGGCTGGTTCACGCCTTTATCTGGGCCCTGGATATGACCGCCCGCGGAGGTCTGGTCAGGATGGTCTTCGAAGGGGAGTCTCCGCATTGGCTGCTGGAGTTGCCCGACCCAGCGCACGGTCGGCACCGACTCTACCGTAAGGTCAAGGAGCTGGGCCTTATCGATGGGGTGTGCAAGGCCTGTGCTGTTCAAGCGCAGGCTGTGGAGGCCGCTGCCGAGGAGGGCCTGCGTCTGGTGTACGATGCCTCCGGTCATGTGAGCCTGATGAGCTACGTGGAGGACGGCTACCGCATACTCGCACTGTAACCCCGTATCGCTTCTGGCTCCAACTAATCTGCAACTCGATCCAACCGAAGTCAAACTCGGCTCCAACCTAGGCCATCCGCTGACGGCTCTGCTCCGTGTTACAATAGGAGCATGGTGCGCGTCTGAGCCTACGGCGGGTGGATCGGCCTATCTCTGGGGTCCGTTATTCTGTCGACACCCGGGGTGCAGGCCACTCCATCTTCTGCGCGGCTGAGTTGCCTCAGCAGCGAACCGCAAGACGTCACGACAAGGAGCTTCACAAGGAGAGAACATGTCGACCAATCAAGTCACCATCCGCATAGGTGGAGAAGCTGGAATGGGGCTGGAGTCCAGCGGTGTCGGGTTCTCCAAGGCACTGACCCGCGGTGGCCTCTATGTCCACGGGCTGCCCGACTACTACTCGCGCATTCGGGGTGGGCACAACTTCTTCTCGGTGCGAGTCTCGCCAGAGCCCCTCTTTTCGCACGCCGAGCCAGTTCATCTGGTATTGGCGTTGGATATGGAGACCATCCGTCGGCACGTCGATGACCTGGTTGCCGGTGGCGCTGTTGTGTACGACGAGGATGACGAAGTGCCAGAGGAACTCCGTCGCTCCGACGTCGGTTTCTTTCCTATCCCTCTGACGGAGCTAGCCACGGAGCTTGGCGGACGTGCCATCATGCGCAATACGGTTGCATTCGGTGCGGCCGCTGGGCTTATCGGGTTCGATCTTACCCACCTGGATAGTGTTATCCGTGACAACTTCGCCAAGAAAGGTCAGGAGGTCATCGACGCCAATCTCCGCGTTGCCGAGGCCGGAGCCGAAGCTGCCGGGCCCTATCGTGGCGACTTCTCGTTCACTGTAGAGGCGGTGCCCGATGCACCCTCCCGGATGATCCTCAACGGCAACGAGGCATTTGCCCTGGGTGCCCTGTCAGGAGGCTGCCGCTTCGTGGCCACCTATCCGATGACGCCGGGGTCACCGGTGCTTCACTGGTTCGCCGCCCACGCCGACCAGTATGGTGCGGTGATCAAGCACGCGGAGAGCGAGATCGCCGCTATGAACATGGCGGTTGGGGCCGGGCACATGGGGGTGCGAGCGATGTGCCCCACCTCCGGAGGTGGGTTCTCGCTCATGGTGGAGGCGCTGGGGTTGGCCGGGATCACAGAGGTTCCGGTGGTCGTCTACAACGCCCAGCGGCCCGGACCCGCCACCGGTCTCGCGACCCGCACCGAGCAGGCCGATTTGCTCTTCGTGATGCACGCGGCCCAGGGCGAGTTCCCTCGCTTCGTGCTGGCACCTGGGACGGTGGAGGAGTCCTTTCAGGTCGGCTGGCAGGCGTTCAACCTGGCGGAGCGGTATCAGACCCCGGCTCTGGTCCTCAGTGACCACTATCTGGCCGCATCCTATCGCACCGTGGAACGGGATGCCTTGGGGTTCGATCAGGTCGAGATCGACCGGGGCGAACTGCTGA
>SKQX01000148.1 GCA_007118795.1 Thermoflexales bacterium
ATTACCAACCAGCGGAGACGTCGGCCCGTCCGGCACGAGTCCGCGCGCACCGAAGCCCCATCGGTTCCCTCGAGGAGATGCTCGCCAACCAGTATGCAGAGAACCACAATCTGCAGCCATTTCAACAGCTCGGGTACGCCAAACTCCACCAAACCAGCCGCATCCCACAGCGATAGGAGGGCCGCGCCGATGAAAGCCAGGAGCGCGACGAGCAGCGATGAGTGGCCGATCCGGAGGTCACGTCTTGAGAGTCTTTGAGCCAACCAAGAGACTAGGGCCAGGACAACAAAGACGTGACCGATCTGAGCCGGGATCTGGGGCACCTCAGCGCTCAGATATGCCTTGAGGGGCCCCAGGAAGAGCGCGGCGCCCAATCCAACGAAAGGCTCGAAGAGCGTTCCGATGACAACAGCGGCTGTCCCAACGAACACCAGTGCATGAAACGGCGGAAGCCGAATCAGGAGCAGGGCGGCGATCACGGCCAGGCCCAGCGCAAACGTCACACTGGCTGCGTCCCTCAGAACCAGCGAGCATCGACCGGGCAAGAGACTCAAATCTTCTCCTGGAAGTAGGCGGCGGTCGATTTGAGGCCCTCCTCCAGCGAGACCTTTGGTGACCATCCAAGCAGCTCCCGCGCCTTGCTGATGTCGGGACAGCGCACCTGGGGATCATCAGCTGTGCGCGCGTCGGTGGGCTCGACGAAGGCGATTTGGGACTTGCTGCCGGTCACCTCCAGCACGCGATGCGCGAATTCTAGAATGGTCATCTCCCGGGGATTGCCGATATTCACCGGCTCCACCTCCGGGGAGAACAACAGGCGAACCAGTCCCTCGACTTGATCACTGATATAGCAGAAGGAGCGGGTTCGCTTCCCCTCGTCATAGACTGTCAGAAGGTCGCCCCGCAGCGCTTGCCCGACGAAGTTCGGCACAACGCGTCCGTCGTCCATCCGCATTCTCGGCCCATAGGTGTTGAAGATACGAGCGATGCGCGTGTCTACTCCGTGCGAGCGATGGTAGGCCATGACCAATGCCTCGGCGAACCGTTTGCTCTCGTCGTAGACTCCGCGCGGCCCAATGGGATTCACGTTCCCCCAGTAGTCCTCGCTCTGCGGATGCTCGAGCGGGTCACCATAGACCTCGGAGGTGGAGGCCAGTAGATAGCGGGCGCCCTTGGTCATCGCCAAACCGAGGGTCTTGTGGGTGCCCAGCGCCCCAACTTTCAGCGTTTGGATCGGGAAGTTCAGGTAGTCGACCGGGCTGGGCAAGCTGGCCAGATGAAGCACCGCATCTAGCGGTCCCTCCACAAAGACGTAGTTCGTCACGTCGTGCTTGATGAAACGGAACCCTTCGTCTCCCCATAGATGGGCAACATTCTCGACCGTTCCGGTCATCAGATTGTCCATAGCGATCACCTCGTGACCCTCGTCCAGCAGTCGGTCGCACAGGTGAGAACCAATGAAGCCAGCCCCGCCTGTAATCAGGATCCGCATAAGTTGCTCCTTTTGTGTCAGACTCAAATCGAGACAACAGGCGCCCGTGCGCCGGCCTCCCCGTATGAATGTGTGACTCAGACCGAGTCCCTGAAGCTTCAGCAGAACATAGAGACCCGGGGGTCGGACACCCGGGGATCATCTGCGCTTTCCGCGCCAGGCGTGCGTCACCTCTCGAAGCGACTTTAGCCAACCTCCTAATATGGTGAACCACATCAAGGCCGGGGTGCTCGTCCTACAGTTAGCTTCCCTCTCGATGGGCCTCACCAGCGACCGCCCATTGTACCAGAGCCAGCGCCAGAAGGAAAGCGAATGCAAGATCGACGAAGAAGAAGGAAGCGTCGACAAGGCCGTGGCCGAGAGCGTAGGCCATGGACGCCGCCAGTCCCAGTGCCAGCGCCTTTCGATCACGGCATAGGCCAAGGGTCGACCCCAGAGCCGTTCGCCAGAAGGAGACTTGCAGCCACACCGCAGCTGCAAGACCAATCAGGCCGAGTCGAGTGGCGTGAGAGAGCAGAAAATTGTGGGCGTGGGAGAGATGCGGTTCCTCCCAAGCGGACGGCAGGATGTAACGTCCTCGATACTGATACAAGAAGTTGTCGGGGCCAACGCCGACCCAGGGATGATCGCGAAACATGTTCCAGGACGAGCGCCAGAGCTGGAGCCGAAAGAAGAGCGTTCCTGAACCGGGATCCAGAAGGCCTTGAAAGCGCGGCGTGCTCAGGAGCGGGACAACCACGACCGCCGTCACGATAAGCAAGAGGGGAGCAATCCAGCGCCAGCGCCCACGGGCCAGTAATCCGAGCACCAAGAGTGAGGCCGGGACTCCCAGAAGAATCGCAGCTCGGGAGAAGGTGAGCAGAAAGGCCGAGGCCACCGGCAAGGCAGCGAGGCCGTATGCGAGGCGCCGACGGCGGTTCACGCTGAAGAGGGTGATGGCGACCAACACCGGCAGTGCCCGGCCCAGGTAGAGCGCGGCGTTGTTGGGGGAGCCGAATACAGACCGTAGGCGGCGGAAACCTTGCTCGGCCGTGATCACGTTGACGCCGAAAGCGTATTGGACGAGCCCGATCAAGGCAACGGCGACAGCTCCAGCCACGAACGCATCGACGATTCGCCAGACAGCCCTCTCAGTGGCATGAACCGTGCGCAACATCAGGTAGAAGAGAGCTGGCCCCAGAATCACGACCCGCAACTCGCGCAGCGCAACGTGGGTGACCTCGGCAAAGAGGGTCGAGACGCCAGCTGCGAGGACCAGAAACAGGACACCGAGGTCGACGGACGACAACTCAGCAAGAGAGGTGAGTGTCGACCGCCGAGCAGATTTTCGCGCCTGCGATACTCCCCAAGAGACCAAGCAGAGCAGCACGGCGATCTCC
>SKQX01000046.1 GCA_007118795.1 Thermoflexales bacterium
TGCGAGAGACGCCGTGCTCTGTTGGATGATGGAGTATCACCTCCTCCATCTCACCGGGGTTCTCGTCGTCGAGACTCAGGAGATCCGCCGTCGCTTTTCCCCTTCTGTCGTAGATGCGCCACACGTGCTTATGTCCAGGGTTGGGCGTCTTGGCAGCCGACTCCGAGACCTTGATGGCGGGCACCCACTCTCCTTCGTCGCAGATGGCCACAAGCTTGTAGACCCCACCCAGAGCTGGCTCGCCCCAGGAGGTGATCAGCCGTGTCCCGACGCCATATGTCAGCCGCGCGACCAGATGATCGGGATCGACGTCGTAACGCGGCGCTTCCTCCTGGATCTGGGTGATGATCTGCCAGATGCTGAGCTCGTCCAGGTCGCTCGAGAGCACAATGGAAGTGTCGGAGAAGCCGGCGTCGTCCAGCATTCTAGCGGCCTGGATGCTCAGGTACGCCAGATCACCCGAGTCGAGCCGAATGCCTATCGGCTCGTGACCGCCGCGTCGCAGTCCCTCAAAGACCTTGATAGCATTGGGGATCCCGCTCTCCAACGTGTCGATGGTGTCGACGAGGAGCAGGCAGTCATCTGGGTAGACATCGGCGTAGGCCTGGAACGCGGCCAACTCGCCCTCACCGAGGCCCATGAAGACCTGAACCATACTATGGGCGTGAGTTCCCTTGGGCGGGTACCCAAGCACCGCCGAGACTCCCACATTCGAGGTGAAATCCGCCCCCCCGATCAGGGCGGCTCGCGCGCCAGCATTCGCCCCCCTCTCGTGCCCTCGCCGCAGACCGAACTCTAACAGCAGCCGCCCCTGAGTGCTGCCATGGATCCGCGCGGCTTTTGTGGCGATCAATGTCTGATAGTTGAGATGGTTCAGTAGCGATGTCTCGAGAACCTGAGCCATTGCCAGGGGGCCTTGCACCACCGTTAGAGGCACGTTGGGATGGACCACGCGCCCCTCCGGGATAGCCCGTATCGTGAGGCCCGAAAAGGTACCGTTGTCCTGCAGCCAGCTCAGGAAATCATCTTCGAAAAGGCGCTCGCCAGTTCGCCCAGTCTGCTGGGACAGGTATTCGATTTCCCGCTCCCCAAATCTGGCCCCTTCCATCCAATCCAGAAGCCACTCCAGTCCGGCATTGACGCAGTAGCCGGCCTCGTGCCCGTCGTAAGCAGGGTAGTCACGGAAGAAGTGATCAAACTGAACCTGCTTCTCATGAAGCCCTGTGCGGTAGTAAAGATGGGCCATCGTAAGCTGGTACTGATCCGTGAACAGGATTCCCTCAGCCATCGATCTGTCTGATTGCCTCACGCTACCACCCCCAGCGTCGCTTTCCTGACCAGGTTTAATGGAGAGGATACATCAGGCTCTCCAGAAGTCAAGGCCCGTAACACGCAGCTCGACACCCAGAACAAGAAATCCCACTCGATCCCCCCTCCTTCCCGTGAGTTTCTACCCCTCTCCCCCCTGGGGGAGAGGTTGGGTGAGGGGGGTATTCCCGCGTCCCGCAGTTCCTGTCGGTCTCACTCATTGAGCCGTCCTCCCAACAACTCGATACGTCCGTTGACGCCCTAGCGCCCCGGTGCTATAATCTCGACACTAACAGCCCAACCGATCGTAGTTCAGCGACCGGGGTGTCCGTCACGCACCCTGCCTTCTTGCACCGAAGATCAATCCACCGGGTGAAGTGCCAGGAGCTTCCAGTCTTCGGGGGCAGAGCATGGCACAAATCCGAGAGAGTCCGATCCCCACGTCCCACCGGAGGCCAAAGCTGAGCCGGCCTCCATCGCGGCGTGGGATTCCATACAGTAGACAGACCGACGAAACGGGGTTATAATGCAGAAGTGCCTATACTTTATTACCTAGATCGGTAACCACATGAAATCTGCAGACCTGTCGGCTCGACATGTCCACATCACCGGCGTCGTTCAGGGGGTTGGCTTTCGCCCCTTCGTGTACAACCTGGCCGTAGGGTTGAACTTGCGAGGTTGGGTGCTGAACAGCTCGTCGGGGGTGGAAATCGAAGCCATCGGGTCCAACGGGGTCCTCCAAGAGTTTGTCGACCGCTTGGTCTCCGATGCGCCCCCTCTTGCCCGTATCGACGAGGTCAGTGTGAGCGACATCGCTCCATCCAGGGTGGAGTTACCCCTCGCCGATGGTTTCGCCATCCGCCATTCAGAGGCGAAGCCCGGCGACTTCCAGCCGATTTCCCCCGACATCGCTGTCTGCGACGACTGTCTGCGCGAGTTGTTTGACCCACGCGATCGGCGCTACCGCTACCCGTTCATCAACTGCACAAACTGCGGCCCACGCTTCACCATCATCCAGGATATTCCCTACGATCGACCCCAGACCACGATGGCGCCCTTCAAGATGTGTCCGATCTGCCACGCGGAATACGAGGATCCGACGAATCGGCGCTTTCACGCTCAACCCAACGCTTGCCCCGTCTGCGGGCCTCACGTCTGGCTGGTGTCAGAGCCTGGGGACCGGGTGCAGAGTCGAGAGAATGATGCCGTGCGACGGACACGGGATCTGTTGAGATCCGGAGCAATCGTCGCGGTGAAGGGACTGGGCGGCTTCCACCTGGCATGCGACGCAACGAACGCCGAGGCCGTTGAGGAGCTGAGAGCCCGCAAGGGCCGCGTTGACAAGCCCTTTGCTCTTATGGCCTTCGATCTTGAAGCGGTGCAGGGATTCTGCCAGGTAGGGAGCGCGGAGCAGGAGCTTCTCACCTCCCGTGAACGGCCCATCGTGCTACTGCGCGAGCGGGAGAACAGTCCCATCGCTGCAGCGGTGGCGCCTGGGAATCAGGATCTGGGGGTGATGCTGCCGTACACGCCCCTCCACTATCTCCTACTCGACCCCCGCA
>SKQX01000014.1 GCA_007118795.1 Thermoflexales bacterium
AGGTCATTGCCATCTACCCCATCACGCCGGCCTCGCCTATGGGCGAGCACGCGGATGAGTGGAGCGCCTTCGGCGAGCCGAACATCTGGGGCACCGTTCCCCTGGTCACCCAGATGCAGTCTGAAGCGGGAGCCGCCGGTGCCGCCCACGGGGCCCTGCAGACGGGAGCGCTAACGACCACGTTCACCGCTAGCCAGGGGCTCCTGTTGATGATCCCCAACATGTTCAAGATAGCCGGCGAGCTTTCCAGCACGGTCTTCCATATCGCCACGCGCACAGTGGCCACCCACGCCCTGTCGATCTTCGACGACCACAGCGACGTGATGGCCGCGAGATCCGCGGGCTGGGGCATGCTGTTCGCCAACAGTGTGCAGGAGGTGATGGACTTCGCCCTCATCGCCCAGGCGAGCACGCTGGAGGCGCGGGTGCCGTTTCTCCATTGCCTCGACGGCTTCCGCACCTCCCACGAGATCCAGAAGGTTGAGCGGTTGAGCGAGGCCGATATGCTAGTCGTCATCGACGACAAGCTGGTTCACGCCCACCGCCAGCGAGCGCTCTCGCCCGACACGCCGTTCATCCGTGGGACGGCACAGAATCCGGACGTCTTCTTCCAGGCCAGGGAGGCCGCCAACCCGTACTACGAGGCAACGCCTGATACGGTGCAGGAGGTGATGGACCGATTCGCCCAGGTGGTGGGCCGTCAGTATCACCTGTTCGACTACGTGGGGGCCCCCGATGCAGAACGTGTGATCGTGTTGATGGGTTCGGGAGCGGAGACCGCCGAGGAGACTGTCGACTACCTGGTGGCCGAGGGAGAGAAGGTGGGAGCCTTGAAGGTGCGCTTGTACCGGCCCTTCTCGGTGGACCGATTCCTGGATGCTCTTCCGTCTGAGGTGTGCGTGTTGGCGACGTTGGATCGTACCAAGGAACCGGGCGCAGCAGGCGAGCCTCTCTACCAGGAGGTCGTCACCGCGTGCAGCGAGGGGGTGGCCCGAGGAGCGCTAGCCGCCGATCGAATGCCCCGGGTGCTGGGCGGTCGCTATGGGTTGTCGTCGAAGGAATTCACGCCAGCCATGGTGAAGGGGGTCTTCGACGAGATGGCGAAAGAAGAGCCGAAGCGCCATTTCACCGTGGGCATCAGGGACGACGTCTCGCACACGAGCATTGACTACGACCCGGGCTTTAGCACGGAGGGCGAGGAAGTGGTGCGGGCCGTCTTCTGGGGCCTGGGCGCCGACGGCACGGTGAGCGCGAACAAGAACGCCATCAAGATCATCGGCGAGGAGACCGACAACTACGCTCAGGGCTACTTCGTCTACGATTCAAAGAAGGCCGGCGCGGTCACCGTCTCTCATCTCCGTTTCGGGCCGCACCCGATTCACAGCACGTACCTGATTGACCAGGCCGGATTCGTGGGGGTGCATCAGTTCCGCTTCTTCGCCCAGTTCGACGTGCTGCAGCGGGCGGCGGACGGGGCCACCGTCTTGATCAACAGCCCTCACGATCCCGATGAGACCTGGAACCTGATTCCCCGCCGGGCTCAGCAGCAGATCATCGATAAGAACCTGAGCCTCTACGGCATCAATGCTTACGAGATCGCCGATCAAAACGGGCTGGGAAACCGGATCAACACCGTGATGCAGACCGGGTTCTTTGCCCTCAGCGGCATTCTGCCCCGGGATGAGGTCATTGAGAAGATAAAGGGGGCCATTGAGAAGTCCTACGGTAAGCGGGGCAGGGCGGTGGTGGAGAAGAATTTCGCGGCGGTGGACACAGCTATCGATGGGCTCTACCAGATCGATGTCCCCGGCGAGGCGACGGGCGACGTCGAGATGAGGCCCGTGGTACCTCGCGAGGCTCCCACGTTTATCCAGGACGTGACAGCCGCGATCCAGGCCCGGGAGGGCGACACCTTGCCGGTCAGCGCGATGCCGAAGGATGGAACTTTCCCGAGCGGCACCACCAAGTGGGAGAAGCGCAATATCGCCCTGCAGGTGCCGGTGTGGGAACCGGACGTTTGTATCCAGTGCGGCCGGTGCGTGCTGTACTGTCCCCACGCGGTCATCCGATCGAAGGTCTACGACGAGATCCACCTCGAGGACGCACCGGAGACGTTTAAGGGGGCCGACGCCCGGTGGCGTCAGCCCGGCCTAGATGACAAGAAATACACCGTCCAGGTGTCGGTGGAGGACTGCACCGGTTGTGCCGTCTGTGTGGAAGTCTGTCCGGCCAGGGACAAGTCCGCGGTGGGACGGAAAGCGATCAACATGGAGCCCCAACTGCCCATCCGGGAGCAGGAGCGGGAGAACTGGCACTTCTTCCGGTGGACGCTGCCCGAGAGGCCGCCCACCGCCGATCTCGATTTCGGCCGGATCAAAGACGTGCAGTTGCGGCAGCCCCTGTTCGAGTTCTCCAGCGCCTGCGCCGGGTGTGGAGAAACCCCCTATCTTAAGCTAATGAGCCAGCTCTTCGGCGACCGGGCCATCATCGCTAACGCCACGGGATGCACCAGCATCTACGGGGGGAACCTGCCCACGACCCCCTGGGCCTTCAACGCGGAGGGACGGGGGCCGGCGTGGAGCAATTCCCTGTTCGAGGACAACGCGGAGTTCGGCTTTGGCTTCCGCCTTACCTTGGATAAGCAAGCGGAGTACGCCCGGGAGCTGGTGGAGCGAATGCGCAACGAGATCGGCGAGGAACTGGTGGTCGGCCTGCTGACGGCGGACCAGAGCAACGAAGGGGGCATCCGGGCTCAACGAGAGCGGGTGGACGAGCTGAAGCGGCGGGTCGGTGCGTTGGAGGATCCGGCGGCCAAGCACCTCTACACGGTAGCCGATGCCTTGGTGAGAAAGAGCGTGTGGAGCGTTGG
>SKQX01000261.1 GCA_007118795.1 Thermoflexales bacterium
GGACTCATCTCCGCGTCCTCAAGGCTCCATTTGATATTCTCCCAATCGATAAAAAGGGCTACGTCACTCTTGTTCTGAGGGGGCATAATTACGATATCCTTATCTAAAAGATCTACGCCATGGTCAAGCTCATCACGGCCTTCTGGACGTGTAAGCGGTTTTCTGCCTCATCAAAGACGACCGACTGTTGTCCGTCGATCACCTCATCGGTGACCTCCCAGCCTCGGTCGGCCGGCAGGCAGTGCATATAGATTGCGCGGGGATGGGCCCTGGCCATATAGTCAGGCGTGGCCTTCCAGTTCTTGTAGCTGTCGAAGATGGCCTGCCCCAGCTCTGGGTCGTCCTCACCGATGGGCGGTTTAAAGAGCTGGAAGGGGGCCCAGGCTTTGGGATACAGCACGTGGGCACCCTCAGCCGCGCCGACGAAGTCATCGGTGACCTCGAAGGACGCCTCGTTCATAGCAGCGTAGCTCTCGCAGGCCTGGATGACCTCGGGGTCCAGCGCCATCTCCTCTGGCCTGGCCAGAACCGTGTCGCAGCCCATCATGCTGGCGGCGATGACGGCGCTCTGCGGGACAGCGCGGGGTTTATGGATGCTGGGCGAATACGCCCAGGACATAACAAATTTCACGCCCTTGAAGGTGCCGAATTTCTCCTTCACCGTCAATACGTCGGCCAGAGCCTGGAAGGGGTGGTACTTGTCGTCCTCCATGTTGAGAACCGGGATGTCCGCCCAGTAGGCGAAGTTGCGCATCAGGTCGTTGGCGCCCCCGTATTCCCAGTCCACCGGATCGCCGTAGCAGCGGATAGCGATGCCGTCGCCCATCCGGGCCAGGACTCGGGCCACGTCGGAGACGCGCTCGGTGGTGTAAGCGACCTCTTTGCCGGGCAGGGCGGGGGTGTATATCTGCCCCGGTTCCAGGAAGTGAGCGTGGCCGCCCAGTTGGGTCATGCCGGCCTCAAACGAGTTGCGGGTGCGCAGGGAGGAATTGTAGAAGACCATAAACAGCGATTTGGCACGTAAGATATGGTCGTGATGCTCGCCCATCGCTCTTCTACGCTTGAGATCCAGAGCGACGTCGAGGATGGTCTCAATCTCCTCCTTGCTCCAATCGAGCAGGGTGATGAAGTCGCGGCCCCGGAAACTCTCCGTCTTCATATTGGAACTTCCTCCTCTGGAAAAAGCCCGCTGTCATCTGTGGGCGCTGGCGACGAACATGTTCCGGGCGAATCGATCGGTCAAGCGGCGCTTGGGCCAGAGCACGACAGCCCTATCTCCTCGCCAAATAGCACGTCAGACCAAGAGATGGTGACGCGCTCCCGGTCCCTCCGCACGATCAAGCCGGTCCCCGCGAGACATAGGCACCCGGTGGATCGCCAGGTCCGGGAGTGAGCTGCCGAATTGGCCGATGCTGATCCGGCCTCATGGATATGGCGAGATGTTGGCGGGCCCATCTCTCAGGGGGACGCCGATGGTTCTTGACTTCGCGCATTGGTGAAGCCATTGGTAAGGTGTCCTGGTCGCTCACGACTACTATACCCCGGGTTAGCAGCCATGTCAAACGTGTGGCCTGGGAGGCACGTTCGAGCGCTCGTACTTGGCGGTGTTTCGCGGCTGAGGCCAGGGGCCGGCCGGCTGATGACCGTCGTTTCTCCACGGGGCATTCCCTTGACACAACCAGCTTCCCGCCTATGATTGCTGCAGCTATGGGAGCTATTGGAGAGATCGTGGGCCGGGGCCCTGTGGGGGGCGAGGGCCCTTGTGAAGGCTATCCAAGGCCGACGGGGGGGCTCAGATGGGTGCTCCTGGTTGGCGGGGGAGGCCGTCTGTGAGGAGCCTGCAGCTTCCCCGGTGGCCGGCGGGTGTGGTGCGCCGGTGGGGTGAAGAGCTCGGCGTGCGGACCTGGGTGGTGGGAGGGGTGGTGCGGGACCTGCTGCTCGGTCGACCGATCCACGACTGGGATTTCGCCGTCGATCGGGATGCGATGGCTTTGGCGCGACGAGTCGGCGATGCGCTGGGGGGCGCCTTCTTCCCTCTGGACGTGGAGCGGGGGACGGCGCGAGTCGTCGTCGCTGCGGAGACAGGGAAGCGGGTGAATATCGATTTCGCCCGGTTACGGGGTGGCGGGCTGGAGGCTGACCTCAGGGCCCGAGACTTCACGATCAACGCCATGGCGCTGGAAAAAGGGGCGAGGTTGATCGATCCTTTGGGCGGCGTGGAAGACCTGCAGGCGAAGCGGATTCGAGCGGTGAGAGAAGACGTCTTTCGCCGTGATCCGATTCGTCTTCTTCGAGGACCGCGGCTGGAGGCCGATCTGGGTTTCCAGATCGAGTCGGAGTCTCAAAGGTGGATGCGGCGGGACGCAGCGCTGCTGGCGGAGCCAGCCGAGGAGAGGCAACGAGACGAGTTGGCTCGGGGACTGGCGGTCTCAGGGGGGTCGTATTTCGTCCGACGCCTTCGAGAATTGGGGCTGTTGATTCACCTTCTCCCGGAACTGGACCGTCTCGAGGGGGTGGATCAGTTGTACCCGCATCGATTCGACGTCTGGCGCCACACCTTGGTGGTGATCGATGTGCTGGACCAGCTCCTGACCACGCTCACGGGCGGATGGGAGGATCCCGTCTCTGTGGAGCCCACCGGCGTTCCGGTAGGGGCCTGGGGGGAACTGACGAGGCGGCTGGCCCAGTTCTCTCACGAGATCCGGGACCATCTGGGGATTGAGCTATCCCCCTGCTGTGATCGAAGGCTTCTCCTCAAGATAGCTGCCGTGTTCCACGACGTGGGCAAAGCGGAGACCGGGTCCGAAGACGAGGATGGGCGGATTCGGTTCTTTGGCCACGAGGGGGTGGGGGCCAGGATGA
>SKQX01000236.1 GCA_007118795.1 Thermoflexales bacterium
AAATAGAACCATCCCCTTGTTCAGCGTCGCACATTTCAGCCATCACCTCTCCACAGGGGTTCTGGTGCCCCTGCTCCCGCTACTCCGTCAAGATCTGGGGTTCAACTACTTCCAGGCCGGGGTGTTGGTCGCTGCCTTCAGTCTCTCCTACGGCTTCGGCCAAGTGCCGACGGGATTGCTGGCCGACCGATTCAGCGCCCGCACCCTGATCGTGGCTGGACTGATCGGCACCGCGGTGGTGGCCGCCACCGTGGGTCTCACGCACACGTACTGGCAGATGATCCCTTGCTTCATCGCTCTGGGCGTGCTGGGGGCCACCTACCACGCGCCCGCCTCCGCGTATCTATCCCAGGTGGTTCCCCGGGCCTCGCGAGGGCAGTCCCTGGGCACCCACACCATCGGCGGCAGCGCCAGCTTCCTGGTGACGCCGGTCCTGGCGGTCACTATCGCCACCTGGGCCGGGGGCTGGCGCTGGGCTTTTGTCCTGCTGGCTATACCCGCGCTCCTGATGGGACCGTTACTGTGGATTGTGACCCGCGAGTCCCACCGAGCCAGGCAGACCGCCGGCGACGAGCACCCCGGGACGGCAGAGGTAAGGGGGAACCCCGGCAATCTGCCGGAGGCCCCGCCCCCCGCTGTGACCTGGAGAGAGATTCTGGCCGCCATCGGGGTTCTGGCCCTACTGACCATCGTGTTGCAGGTCGTCGTATCCAGCGTACACTCCTACCTACCCCTGTACCTGGTGGACCGCCACAGTGTCTCCCCGGAGTATGCCGGCATCGTCGTGGGCCTGGTAGCGGGGGGCGGCGTTCTGGGAGCACCCTTGGGGGGCGCCATCTCCGACCGCTTGGGTCGCAAGTGGGTGATTCTGCTATCCCTGGCAATGGCAGGGCCGATGCTTTTCGTAGCGTTGCAGGTGCCGGCGACAGTCTGGCTGCCGATCTCGCTCGCGGTGTACGGAATCACCATCAGTGCCCGCATGCCAGCCATGGAGTCGCTGATCGCCGACGTGGTGCGGCCGGAGAAGCGGGCCACTGTTTTGGGTATGTACTACCTAGCCGGCCAGGAGACTGCGGGTATCGTCACGCCACTGGTGGGCAGCGTGATCGACGTGCACGGACCGGACCTGGTCTTCCTGGGGCTTCCGGCTGGCTTGACGATCGTGGCGCTGGTGGCCCTGGCCTTCCGCAGGCGGATCTGACGAGTGGAGGGGCAACAAGGGTACCACGAAGTGAGGGGCGACCCACTTGCGTCGGTCGCCCCTCGGCCAACACCTATCGAGAATATTCTACCCGGTTTGTGTGGAATCGTCCAGTCCTCAGGCACTCATCCCGAGGGCGGATCGACCTGCCCGTGACCATCCGTCCAGACTTCGAACGGTGACGACGGCCTGTCTCCGCTCACTCTCTGCGATGCAGCTCCAGCCGAGTCCTACAACCGCACATGGGCAACCAGAGCTAGGTGGCCGGTCCAAGACGGCCCCCCTGTAGGTTGCTTCTGGCCAGCGTTGGCGAGATTCCTCGTCGCTGGCGCTCCTAATAAGAAAGCGCAGTCACCGTGTTAAGGTTAGGTTGTAGGCGAAGACGACCGTCCCGGTGATGAAGGCCCCTCACCCTAACCCTCTCCCCTGAGGGGAGAGGGGACACGGCAGCGCGTTCGCCTGTGGCTCCCCCCGCCCCCGGGGGAGAGGGGACACGGCGACGCAGCCCCGCGGCCCGGGCGCGCTTTCTTCGGTGCAGAGTGGTGCGCGGCTTGGGCTCGCTGCGCGAGCTTGGCAAGCGGCTCAGCTTCGCACGCGGCTTAGCTTCGCACGCTGGGCGCTATGGGTGTTCTCAGAATGACAAGTGCGGTGGTAGGGCCAGTTGTGTGCGGCTCAGTCTATCGGTCCACAATCGCCCCGGAAGAAGGCCCACTCGTCACACTCGCTCCCGTCGGTGAAGACGCAGACACCGTACTCGTTCCCTCGGTCGTCGGTGCGGATCGCCACGCGATAGCCCTGTTCCTCACAGTACGCGGATGCCGGGTTGGGTAGCTCCGCATCAGCCGGCAGGTTGTCCACCTCCAGCATGAAGGTGTCTCGCAAATCGCTGACCACCACGGTGTAAGCTCCGGCCCGCAGTCCGTACACATCGAGCGACACCGCTTCCTGGAAAGGCACCAACGCCTGGGTGCATCCCTCGTCCGAGCGACGAACCATCGACACATCGATCCAGAAGGTGTTCTCATCGGGATCAAAGACCTGTTCGACCCGATCGATTGCCGTGCAGCCGTCGGGCAGAGTCCCCCGGATCAGCACATCAACCTGGACCGGAAACGACTCCAGGACCAGTACGTCGACTTCATCCACTTGCGCTCCCGCGGGCTCGCCGTCGTGAGCCAGTACGCTGCAGGCGGCGAGAAGGCCCGCGAGAAACAGCAAGGCCGCCGCCCCACCCCCCGTGGCACGAACATGGGTTTTCATCACCGCCTCCTATCGCCTCAGTCACATTGACCAGATTCACCGCCGGCCCATCGGCGCCGCTGCACAGTGGCTGCCCGTCCTACTCAGCGTCGCACACGTTTATGATACCAGACGACAGTCGCCTACGCATCGGTCAGAAGATGGATACGGGGAGAGACAAAAGGATGAGGGCACCTTGTGGAAACGGTGGGCTCAGCAGCAACAAGGGAGCTGAACCGCACCGCTCTCTTTGTGACGGAAACGCGCCAATCGAGGCGGCCTCGCCGGCGAGAGGCCCGCATCTCACCTGCGGATCCGGATGGACGAGAATGGGATCACCAAACTCACCCCGTCTCAACCCATCTGCCCTTAGGTGCTCCGGCTAGGCACGGTGAGCGCAGAGGACGATCGA
>SKQX01000105.1 GCA_007118795.1 Thermoflexales bacterium
CTTCTCGCAGAAAGCGACAGGTGTACCAGACCAGGTGTTGGATTGCACGCTGGAGCATTGACGGAGCAGGCGGTCGTCGCAGGAGACGAAGTCGGCTCCCATCGCTTCGGCAAAAGCGAGATGGGCAGCATCGGCGACGCCCAGTCCCTGATCCGTCAGCCACTCTGCGCGCTCTCTGGTCCAGTTCAGGTCCACCTCGACGCTACGGCCAATCCTGCGTAGGGCAGACAACAGGTGCTCACGCTCAATCGGATCCGCAATCGCACCAATCTCCCCAGCGTGTACGGGTGACACGACCAACATGAGATCCCCGGCCCGAACGTGACTCAGGATCAGCTGGACCGCTTCAGTCTCCAGGCGAATGCGGATGGCGCTCTGGTCGTCAAATGGGCGGCACAGTGCGCATACGTCCAGATAGACACGCCCAGTGGACTGAGCGGGTGCGTTTTGCTGTCCTGGCTTCTGATTGTCTGGCTTCATTGGACCATAATTATAGCCTGTGTGAGTCTAGAGACAACGTCGCCGCAGGGGAACGTCATCCAGGGTGCCAAGACGTTGTGCCATTGATGGCTTTGGTGTGCATGGCACATTCGTCGGAAGCCTCTCAATGCTCGGAAGGATACCCTCTGAGCCAATCGTTGCGGCACCACTCTTCTCGACAGTTCATGGTAAAATGGCGAGCAGAGCGGTGGGACGACCGCAACCGGGAAGACGGCTTCAATATGGGCAGAGATATCTGATGCCGAAGTCAGGGCCCGGACAGACTGAGCAGTTCAAGGAACACGAGCGATGACTGAGAAGGAGCAGCTGGTATGGAGGAGAGTGGATCAGCAGCGAGAGGCGGCCATAGGGTGGCTTGCTGCGCTTGTGCAAACCTCCAGGGGAGGGGAGGAGGCCACACAGGCCTATGTGGCGGACAAGTTCAAGAGGGTCGGATGTGACGAGGTCGAGATCATCAGAGCGGACCCGCGAATGCTCCCCATCGAGCATGAATCTTCCGATCCAGGCGGTATCCAGCCGGGGGAGCGCATCAGTGTAGCGGGCAGACTGAGGGGAGCAGGCGTGGGACCATCCCTGCTTCTCTGGGCTCATCCCGACAGTTCACCCGTGGAGGACACGGAAGGATGGCGACACGATCCTTTTGCCGGGCAGATCGAGGACGGCCGGATGTATGGCTGGGGCGTGTCCGATGACCTGATCGGTGTGGCGATCACGGCATGTGCTCTGGAAGCCGTGTTGCACGCCGGTCTGCAGCCTCGGGGCGATGTGATACTGGCGAGTGCACCGAGCAAGGGGCGTGCCCAGGGGATCATAGCTATCCTGGAGCGCGGGTACGGGGCGGACGCGTCCATCTACCTGCATCCGGCAGAGTCGGGCGCGGGGCTGGGGGAGATAAAGGCCATGACGTCTGCCTGGTTGACCTTCCGCATCACCGTGCCCGGGCATCCGCCCGAGACCACAGAACCAGGGCACGAAGTGTTCTTCCATCAGGCTGTGAATCCACTCGACAAGGCCTGGGTGATCTACCAGGCCCTCCAGAAACTGGATGAGAAGAGGGGACGTGAGGGCCACCACCCGCTGCTGGACAAGGCCATTGGCCGATCGACGAATCTCGGAGTGACGTGCCTCCGCTGTGGTGATGACGAATCGCCGGGTCTGGTCAGTCCGGACTGTGTGATGACCGGGTTTCTGGTATGTCCACCCGGGGAGCAGGTGGATGAGGTGCAGGTGCAGGTAGTCCAGGCCGTGGAGGATGCCGCTGCGGACGATGATTGGCTGAGGGAACATCGACCAAAGGTGGAGTGGCTGAGCCGCATGATCAGGGGCACAGAAGTGCCCGTCGAGCATCCGCTGTACCAGACCGTAAGTGGGGCCATTGAGGTGGTAACCGGCGTTCAACCGCGAAACTACCCGCTGCACCCCGGCAGTGACATCCGTAATCCCACTCTCCACAGCGGGATTCCGACGGTAGGGTTTGGGCCTCTGTCCGGCGATTCCACACAGATAGGAGGTCGGGACGAGTGGATTGATGTCGAGGACTATGTCAGGGCCCTGAAGGTCGTTGGGTCAATCATCGTGAATTGGTGTGGGGTATAGCGAAGGCGACTCGTCGGGTCAGCGAACACGAACTGGAGGGCACGTCTGGCAGCCTGACATCCCTCGCGCCACCCAGTGTTCCCTCGACCTGATGGATAGGCAGCTAAGGCAGAACGTACTTGTTAGGGACAGGGCTGCTCGAAGCCCTCTCTGGTGACTGGGGGTGGTTGGGAGACAGACCCCGAGGGATCTGACCAATGGATGGTCAACCACAGGTCGCAAGCCGCGTGGAGAGAATCTATGGCGAGGCGCGCTATGGTTGAGATCCGATGATGTGCATCTGGAGAGGAAGGTTCTGGTGCTCAGAACCCGGAGGGCGTTGCAGCCAAGGCCCGAAGGTGGCGACCCCAGCCCCGATGCGTTGAGGCGCCGGGAGGACCGCCAGGCTTATCAGCCCAGAGTTCGAAAGGAGTTCTAGGATGCGTCCCACTGACTGTGTGAATTGTCTCGAGTTCCCTTGCGCCGATGTAAGACATGAGCGGTACATCGTGCCCGACATAGAGATCGACCCACCGGATGTCTCCATGGTGATGATCTCAGAGGCCGCCCCGGCCGAACTCGGCGACTACTACTACGCCGGGGGAGAGTCCCTGTTCGAGCAGACGACGGTTCAGGCGTTCAACGCTGGTGGCGCCGACGTGAAATCGATGCAGGATATCCTGGATATGGGGGTCTATCTCACGACGGCGGTCAAATGCGGCAAGACTGGATACAGGATCCGTGCAGCCACCATCAAGCAATGCTCGCAC
>SKQX01000102.1 GCA_007118795.1 Thermoflexales bacterium
AGCCGGCCTCCGACGCGTCGCGCAGCCCCGAAGAAGCCGATCGGTGCTATTGGGTGACGCCCGCAGGAGTTTGGGCAACCGCTAATGTGAACCTTGAGCTCGCCCAGGCCGTGCAGATCGAGGTCCGTCCGGTCAAGCTCCGTGGCGAGGGCCTTTGCCAGACCCCGCGAAAGGCAAATCCCGAGTTGGCAAGTCGAAGCCCCGGCACAGGAGATCATGTCGCGTAGGATAGGGGGTTTACTGACCGCAAGACCGATCCCCGACAGTTCGGCGTGGAGGTCCGCGAGTTGGCTCTCAGGAACCCAGCGGAGGAAAGCGTTCTGATGCTGTTCGGTGCGCAGCGTGCCCTCACCGTGAGATTCGACGATATCGGCTAGTGCCTGCAGCACGTCTGCCCCAATGTCGCCCAGGATCAGGGGCAGCCGAACCATGCAGTAGCCTTCTTGCCTTTGTGGTAACACGTTTATTTCCCGCCATTCTGCGAACCCGTCCAGAGGAGTTGTGGCTGGGTCTATCCCACCCGCGGGAGACTCAGTCTGCCGGACGGACCGAACTTCCAGCCGGGGCGGGGCCGCCTTTCGCAACTCGACCAGTTCCCGTTTGTACAGGTCCCGAAAGGCCTCGAACCCGATCTCATCTACCAGGAAGCGTAGGCGTGCCCTGTGTCTGTTCTTGCGGTTGCCGTGCTGGTCAAAGACCTTCTTCACCGCCTCTGCCACGAGATAAGCCTCAGACCCAGGTACGAACTCTTCCAGCAGATTGGCCACGCGGCTGTGTGCCCCCAGACCCCCTCCGGCATAGACAGCGAACCCCAGAGCGTCGCCACGGCGCTTGGCAATGAACCCCACATCGTTGACGGTGGCGCCAGAACAGTCCTTGCTGCACCCCGCGAAAGCGATCTTGTACTTGCGCGGAAGCTGGTAGGACAATGGATCCGAGAGCAGACGCTCCGACAGGGCCAGTGCATACGGCGTGACGTCGAAGACCTCGCGGGGGCACACCCCCGCATCATAACACGCCGTGATGTTGCGCACCGAGTTTCCTCCACCCCCCTTGGTAGATAACCCCGCCTCGTGCAAACACACGAGGGCAGGGTGTATGGCGTCCAAGAGGACTCGGTGCACCTGGACATCCTGTCTCGTGGTCATATGCAGAATGCCGTTTCCGTAGGTTCTGGAGACGTGTGCCAGCGCTCGCATCTGTTGGGGCAAAAGGCAACCCCCGGGAAGCCGAACCCGGAGCATGTACGTACCTGACTCCCGTTGCTCGTAGCACCCGAAGTGGGGCACGCGGAATGCCCGGAACTGTACAGCGGTGATCTCGCCACTCTTGAACTGCTTCACCATCCCACGAAGTGTCTCCAAGTCGTCAACCACACTCTCTGGCAGCCGATACAGACTCTCATTATGCACGGTAGACATAACCTCGTCGTCCTCCCATCGTCTTACGTTCTACTGTTACACTATCGAACGGCAACGGCTACAGCTCTGGCTTCCCTTCGTCGCCAAGGATGTCCGCAAAAAAACTGGCGTACTTGAACCCGCTGTCGGGCGAAATAGCCACGCCGATGCCCTGTTGTTCCTTGCCGAACTCCAGCGCGACATGCACGATCGCTCCCGTGGATGGCCCGACTATCAGGCCCCCACGGCGGAAGAGACGCTTGGTCATTTCGTACGCCGGCTCATCGTCGACCCGGATGACCTGGTCGATCACGCTACGATCAAGGATGGCGGGAGGCTTGGACTCTTCTAGGTTCTTCAGCCCGGGCAGTTTGTGGCCTTTTTGCGGCTCAACGGCGATCACCTGGACCTCGGGGTTTTTCTCTTTCAGGTACCGGCCGATCCCCGTCAGCGTCCCGCCGGTGCCGAGGCCTGCGAAGAAGAACCTGATCTGGCCCTCTGTCTGGTTCCAGATTTCTGGCCCCGTGGTCTCGTAGTGAGCCCTGTTGTTGTCTTCGTTCTCGTACTGGTTGGGCATCACATATTGCCCGTTGCTGGCCTCGCCACGCACGAACGAGTGTGCCAGGGCAATGGCTCCATCCTTGGGATGATCGACGGGGCAGAGGTCATCCGGCGTGGGCCATACCTCGGCTCCCAGCATCCTTAGGAGCACCTTTTTCTCCTCTGGCACTCCGTCCGGGATGGTGACCGTGAGCTTTACGCCCATCAGGCCAGCCAGCGCCGCCAGGGCGATCCCCGTGTTTCCGGACGAGGGTTCGACTAGTTCCCTGCCGTCGAGATCTCCCCGCTCCTGCAACGCTGTGAGCATATAGAGGGCAGGTCGATCCTTGATCGAGCCAAAGGGGTTGAACCATTCGAGCTTCAGGTACAACTCTAGCGCTCCCTGCCAGCCCATCCCCCCAACCCTCACCAGGGGAGTCGGGTCTGCTGGACTGGCGATCAGCTCGGCTATGTGGTCATAACGGCGTAAGGCGGGATCGGCACTCAGAAGTCGCTTATTCATCGCTTTTCTCTCAATCATCTGGAGGGCCCCAGCCAGCTGTTTCCCCGGTGGAGAGCCCGTCTGTTCGTGCACTGCAGGGCTCACCCTCGCTCGCTTCCCCCTCCTCTTAGGACGAGTCATTCCATTGCCACTCTTTCCAAGACACATTCTCTAGACTCCCTTTGGGGACAATCCTGCATTTTCTTCGAGATTCTTAGTGGCCGAGTGTGGATGCCGCACTCGCCTCCGCACTTGCTCGTTCCAATCCAGCGTCCGGCGCGCTCGTCCGGGCCACAGGAGATGCTCGTGCACGGTTCACAGCCCAGCGAGCGATATCCCTGCAGGTAAAGAGGATTGACGGGTACGCCGTGCAGGGCTAGATACTGCCAGATCTCGCGTTCGTGCCAGATGAGGATCGGGTTGAGTTTCATCAGGCCTTCGTCGCGTTCTTCGATCTCTTTGAAATCCGTGCGCGTGCCGCCTTCGGTGCACCGTAGGCCCGTCACCCAGCAGCGCACACCCATTTCTTCGATGGCGCGCCTGGTGGGTTGCACCTTGAGAAGGTCGCAGCAGCGATCGGGATCCGTCCTGTAGAGGTTTGCCGGGATCGGATCATCGTTTGAGTAGACTTCAAGCTCTGGATATAGAGAGACCATACGCTGGCCAAACTCGACCGTCTCCGCGGACCTGTGGCGCGTCATAACGATGAATCCCCTGATATCCAGGCTCACTTGTTTGGCGAGGTGCCAGACCACACTGGAATCCTTACCCAGGCTATTGGCCACCACCAATCCGTGCCCATATTCCTCGTATGCCTGACTGATCAACCCTAGAGAGCGGTCTATCTTTTCGGCCAGGTGCAGGTTGTCTACCAGACTCTTCACATCTTCTTGTACCATGCGCAAAGCCACGTCTCAATTCTCCTTGTCTCGAATGCTGTTGAGTCCTCTTCTGGTATTGTCGATGGACTGTAAACTCTCTCGACTGACAAAGCCCGAGGATCAACTCTGTCGTGCTGCCAGGGATCTTGATCAGCGCCTTCTTGACTTCCACATCCTATATGTAGTACATTGGCGCACAGGGATCTTGCTTTTCTCTGGCCCGTTGAGCTAGGTCCTCGAGGGTGGTGGACTCGAGGACCTCCATACACGCGGTGTGCATACGAGTCCACACCTCCTGTGTGACACACGCATCATATCGATCACAGGCCCCCGGGTCAGTTGTACACTCGACCAAGCCTTCTGAGCCCTCCAGTGCATCAAAGACCTCGCGCAGGGTGATCTCATCTGGTGGCTTGGAAAGTGCATATCCCCCTTGCGGGCCACGGATGCTTCTAACAAGGCCGGTGGTACGTAACGTGGTCAGCATGCGTTCCAGGTATTTGTGGGGCAGCTGCTGGTCCGACGTGATCTCCCTTAGACTGACCGGTTCGCTCTCCTGGTTAAGGGCCAAGTGCAGCATTGACCTGGTGCCGTAGCGCATCCGTGTACTTAGCTTCATAAACCCTCCTATTCCTATCGGGATCGTGGGGATTATATCCCAGTCCCAGAGATCTGTCAAGTGGAGCATCAGACTATCGCGTTCAGTCGTAGAAGCTCACCCTGGCCATAATGCAACTCGTCCCGCGTCCTCGGTCCTCCGTTGATCGTCTTCTGACCCCGTCCACTCCTTCCGACCCACACCGTCCGCCCGCTCCGAGGGTAGGCTGGGCACTTTTTCGACCACAGCGGGATCGGCGGACGACCTCGTCCAGACTTGGTGGACGGCGTTCCCCAATCGTGAAGCTGGTTTGATCGCATAGGGAGCGGCGCTGGATGATCTCCGGTAGTTGTGCCGTCTTTCGCCTCTGAAAGACAGAGGGGCAGAGATGGCCCCGGCGAAGTCAACCACGCGAAGACACGAGAGGCTCTCAGTCTGAAGTGGGGGTGGCGTCTGTCGAACCGGGTGACTCCCTGGAACTGCTCCATCACCCACAGCGTAGTTAGTCAACTCGTCGGATGGGCTGAGGAAGCGGGCTGAGCTGGCTAGTCCTATCGGTCCTGCAAGAGCATGGCCTCTTCGAGTTCCTCGTCCCTCGGTCCTGGCCCGATGATGACGACGATGAAGGCGATGCCGAAGAAGCGATCGTAGGTCTTGAAAGAAGCGCCATAGAAAAATCTCGCTGGCGCGTATACGAAGGCAACGTGGCCCAGGTCTGTTCTGACAAGGCTTACGCGTCTTCTCCACATGCTTCTGGATCGATTTCTTGCTGCCACTCAACCCCAACCCTGCTTGGGTCTGCCCGTGGCCTGCGGGTCCTGGGCTACACTCTCCCTCGCCGGCTGGTCAATCAAAGTCACGATATCCCCAGTGCGCCGCGGCCTGCCGTGCTTCGACCGGGATCTAGATTGGCGCTCCCACGAGCGGCCGAAACGGCCGCGATGCTAGGGCAACACGCTGTCAGGCTGAACTATTATCAGTGACTCTTTCCACCGGCGTGGTATGTTTGCCAGCAAGGCGATGCGTGTCCGATGGCACCGGGTGAGGGGCTTAGCTTGGCACGCGTCTCAGCTTCGCAGGCTGCGGACGTTTCAGCTGGCGTTCGAGCACCAAGACCTGTTGACGAAGCAGGATATTTTCTCAGACTAGCTCTGAGTTGTAGTGGGTGAGGTCCGGGCAGCGATCAAGACTGGGGCACGATCGTCGGGCTCTGTTCACTACCGGAGTCGCTGTCTGCCAGGCTGACGCAGAGAACGTACGCCTTGATGAAGACGGCTCAGAGTCGCCCATTCTATCTAGATCTGGACGGGAGGATTGTACCGGAGAACACGTCATTAGCACACGGTTGCAGAACGAGCTGACTCCTGGGCCAGCCTACGTTTCCCGGGTCCTCGGGCGCACATCACGCCGCTGCGCCCTGCACCGACTCGAGGCAGACGACGATTCGCTGTTGTGATTCTGCAGTGATACGTGCCTGCAGTTGAGGAGGTTGAGATAGCCCCTGCCAGTAGGTGGTACCGCGACCAGCAGACTGGTGTCGGGCTGGGACGACATCAGTCGCCGTGCGCCCCTCGGCGCACAGGCGACGACTGATTGTGGGAGACGAATCCGACCAGGTCGATCGTGTTGGCACGCGTCTGGTGGAAGCTGAACATCACGAACAGCGTCAGATTCGTCCGCTGTCCCTAGGGCTTTCTCTCATACCACCGTTGCTCTCACCGGGCAGACGCGTCTACTGCAGAATCGGGTAGTTCTTCACCTTGCCGGACCACCACTTACCTAGCCCAATCCATCGTCCGGCCTTCACCCTGGCCAATCCGATCAGCACGATCGCATAGATGACGTGCTCGTCCAGGATCGGGTTATGTTCCGGAGGCAGGCGCGAGAGCCACATCGATGCCATCATGAGGGCCCCGGCGTAGCCAGCGATGGTCACCCCGATGCCCAACAGCAGTGCTGACCCCACGAACAACAGGCCCATCATGAACAGCCAGTCGGTCACCGGGTGGCCCGCAAGGCTCTGGAAGACCGGGGCAAAGGGCCCACGGGTGGCGAAACTGAGGAATCCGAAGGTGGGAGAGCCCCCGTTTAGCCAGGCGTCCTCCGGGCTGGTGGCGAAGCCGAGCCCGATGAGGGTGTCGAGGAATGACCACAGGAACAGCCATCCCATTCCGATTCTGAGGGCAGCCCACGTATACTTCACCTTTTTCTCCATCTATCATCTCCTTATGTCGGTCGTAGCCAAAAGGTGCGTCTTTATCGGTCGCCGTCGGGGACCAGCGTCACCGCTGCCGGCCCGGCGTGCAGCCCCACCCGCTGCCCGGCGCGGACGTCCGCGTCGGGAGGAAGCCGGATGTGGAGTTGCTCAACCCCTGCCGCTGCGCCCACGTCTACCATCGCGTCGAGAGTGCTTCCGCCGTAGGTCAGCCCGGTGATGGTCCCGTGGATCTCGCCGTTGTCGGTCACCTGGATACGATCGGGCCTGATGCAGGCGTAGACGGGATCATCGGCTTTGAAAGCGTGGTTGCCCGGACAGGGCAGCGTTCCTAAGCCCGTGTGTACCGATCTGCCATCGGTGCCCACGACGCCCTTGAGCAGGTTCCTCTGTCCCATGAAAGTCGCCACGAACCGGTTGGCGGGAGACCCAAAGATCTCCCGGGGTGAGCCTGTTTGCTCGACGGTGCCATCGTTGAGCACCACGATGCGGTCGGAGATGCCCAGCGCGTCGGCGTGATCGTGGGAGACAAGGATCGCCGTGGCCTTTGCAGCCCTGAGGATGCGTCGCAGCTCGAGACGCATATGTGTCCGCAGGGCGGCATCTAGGTTACTGAAGGGCTCGTCCAACAGCACCACCACGGGGCGCCGGGCCAGCGCTCGCGCCAGCGCCACCCGCTGCTGCTCTCCACCTGAAAGCTCGTACGGGTAGCGGGACTCGTATCCCGTCAGATCCACCAGGGCCAGCATCTCCTTGATCCGCCCCTGGCGGTCGGGACCTCGGTAGCCGAAGCCGATATTGCGCGCCACTGTCAGGTGTGGGAAGAGGGCGTAGTCCTGGAACACCATCCCGACGCCCCGCTTCTCCGGCGGAACCCAGGTACCCTCGCCGCTGACGAGGCGGCCGGCGAGCAGCACTTCGCCCGCCTCGGCTCGCTCAAACCCGGCGACAAGGCGTAGCACGGTAGTCTTGCCGCTGCCGCTCGGTCCCAGCAGGGTGACCAACGATCCCGGTTGGACGGCCAGCGACAGGGACCGGACCGCCGCGACTCGGCCTCCGGGATAGGTCTTCGTCACCTGTCGTAATTCGATAGCGGGCATAGGTTAGCTCTTTTCTAATATCTGCTCAGCAACCATTTCAGCGGAAGCACCGAGACTAACACGATCAGAAGCGCTGCCGGCCCAGCCATATGGTAGACTGCCTCGCTCGATTCCACCCAGACCCTCACCGCCAGCGTGTCGAATCCCGGCGGCCGCAGAACCAGGGTAACAGGCAGCTCCTTGATGGCGCTGACGAAGACCAGGGCAGCGGCCGCCAGCAGGCCTGGTGAGATCAACGGCACGATCACCGTGACCAGCACCTTCCATGGTGGATAGCCCAGACCTCGGGCCGCCTCGTCGACTCTGGGGGAGATCAGGCTCAGAGAAGCGTTACCGTATTGCAGCGCCTGACCCATGAAGCGAATGAGGTACGCCACCACCAGCAGCAGAGCGGTGTTATATAGCCAGGGTATATGGGTGTTGAAGATGAAGATGATGCCCAGGCCGACGATGACACCTGGCAGCGCGTACCCCGACCCGCTCAGTTTGTCTATCAGGGCCGAGGGGAGCGAAGGATGGCGGGCTCGCAGATAGACGACGGGCAGCGCCAGAGCCGCCGAAGCAAGCGCTGCCCATCCTGCCACCCTCACACTGTTGAGCCCATACACCCAGAATCTGCTGTCGAGGGCCCCGCGGCTGATGCCCTGCACAGACCAGTAGACGAGAACCGCTAGCGGCACCACGACGGCCAGGCCCACGACGCTCACCACCCACAGAAGCCCGACTGGCCTCCAGGCCCCCAGGTCCAGCGTCTCTACGGATCGATAGTTGTTGTTGGTCTGGTGAAATCTCCGACGCTTTCGCGTGGTCCGCTCGAAGGCCAGGACCGCGACCGTCAGAGCGATCAGAACGGTGCTCAGAACGGTGGCTGCCGTCCGGTTGAAGCTCTCCATCTGGTAGTAGATGGCCGAGGTGAAGGTGTTGAAGCGGAGCAACGCAACCACACCGAACTCCGAGAGGGTGCAGAGGGCAGTCAAGACGGCGCCGGCACCGATGGCAGGGCGCAGAAAGGGGATGGTGACCCGCCAGAAGACGGCCCATGGGCCGAGACCTTGGGCCCGGGCAGTTTCCTCGAAGGACCGATTCATGCGCCTCAGGGCGGCACCGACCACGAGGAAGACGTAAGGAAACTTGAACAGCGTCAGGACCAGCAGGACGCCCCAGAAGGAGTAGAGGTTGAAGGGTACCCTGCCCCGAGCGGACCGGACCAGGCCCTGAGGGCCAAGGACCATAATGTAGGCAACTGCCCCAACGTAGGAGGGCATCATCAGCGGGAGCGCCAGCAGCCAACGCCACACCCTTCTCCCGGGTACGTCACACCGGTAGACCAGCCACGCCAGGGAGACGCCCACCAGGACGCTCAAGAACGTAGTCGCCAGGGTGAGGGTGACTGTACTCCACAGGAGCGCACGAATCCCAGAGTCCCACAACCTTAGCCACGTGTGAGATCCTGCCGAGGCGGATCGCCACAGGACATAGGTGATCGGCGTTGCCATCACGACACCGATCACGAGCCCCAGGACCGCCAGCGGCAGACCCGGGGGATTGCCTTCCCACAGCCTGTCCCAAATCCGTCGCGGTCCCTTGGGAATCCTCACCCTGGGCCGTGGCTGGGCCGTCAAAACGTTGGGTCGCTGCAAACCAATGTCCGCCTCAGCTCTTTCCATAGTGACTGCCTTCTGACTGCTCGCGACACGGTTGCTGGCGCCGCTGCGTGGGGCCTATCTCAGCTCCAGAGCAAGGCCCGCACGTTCGATGAACTCGCGGGTGTCCTCAAAGACCTCGCCCAGCCTGTCTAAGGGCATGCTGTGGACCTTGTAGTTGGAGATGGCGGCCGCTTCGCCCACGGCCTCAATGGAGGGGTTGATGGGGACTTCCATAGAGGCATACGAAAACTCACGCTGGTTCTCAGGCCGGAGAATCCACGTGAGGAAGCGGCGTGCGTTCTCAGCATTGGGCGCGCCCGCCACAAAAGCGACGCCAGCGGCGTTGACAACAGCTCCCATCTCGTCCTCACCCTGATCCGGATAGAGCACGCCTACGTTGTTGTGCGTGGGCTCCAAGAGCTGCTGATGGTAGTAGTAGTTGTTGACCAGCCCGAAGGCGAACTCGCCCCCGCCCACAGCGCGCCGTATGTCGCCATGGCCCTGCATGATGGCGCCGGCGTTCTCCATGACCCCAGCGATCCACTGCGCGGTCTTGGAGTCGCCCCACTCGTACCGGAGGGCGGAGATGTGCGCGATCATGCTGCCGTTTCCTCCCCGCGTGATGGCGAATTGGCCGGCCCACGTCGGGTTAGCCAGCTCCCAGATGGTCTGGGGCATCGCCTCGTCCGTGATGAGGTCCTTGTTGTACATCAACACCCGGGTCCGGGCCGAGAGTGCAAACCACGAATGATCGGCGGCGCGGTAGCGGGGATCGATGGACTCGATCCCCTCGGGCTCAAACCCCTGGAGGTGGCCGCCCATACGTAGGTACTCCAGAGCGCCCACGTCATTGGAGATGAAGATATCGGCTTGAACGTTCCGGCTTTCCTCCACGATGCGGTTCACCGCGCTACCACCGGCGTGCAAAGCCCGGACGGTGATTCCGGTCTCCTCCGCGAACCTGTGCAGCAACGGGTCGACGAACTGCTCGTTGCGCGCCGAGTAGACCACCAACTCACCGGGCCCTTCGCCGCTGCCCCCAGCCGCCGGCCGAGCACAACTGACCAGCGCCACCAACGAGATGAGCACCGCGATCATGCCACCGATCACGACGGTCGGAAGAGGCCGTCGGTACGGGAGCCTGCCCGCGAACCTAGAATTGCGCATAGAAGTGTTCCCCTTTCGCGTGCAGGAGGCAACCGAATGACATCCCCGCGCCGCACCCGACGGGGGCCTGGGCTTCCACCGCCCTCTGCCCGCACGTCCTTAATCCTACAACCGCATTTGTCATTCCGAGAACAGCCATGGTGCCCAGCTTGCCAAGGTCGCGCAGCGAACCCCAGGCCACGCACCACTCTGAATGCAAGAAACCGTCACACCTGTCATTCCGACCGGAGCGAAGCGGACCGGAGGAATCTCCCCTCTCGCCAGCGCTTCAACCGCCATCCCTGCACGGTTTCTTAGTAGGAGCGCCAGCGACGAGGAATCTCGGTCACCTAGACCAGAAACAAGCCGTCCGTCAGCGCTCCTGGGCCGACCAGGAAGCTCTGATAGCCGATGTGCGGTGGTAGGATAAAGGTCCCCCTGAGTCCAAGATCATTAAGTAAGAGTCACTGATTCGGCTCGCAAGGCCACTGACCCCTGCCTACGGGATGCCCCCGCCCGTTCCCAACCTCTGCGAGTATAGCACACACAATCCTAGCATACTTGACGAAGTTAGTCAAGTAATTGGTGTCTGTTTGTCTGTCAGCATGGATCGGTAGGCGCCATCTGGCGAGCGTGCGGTGCTACCTTCCGCTTTCTTCGAGCGAACGACCGTAGGGGCTCAACCCGAGTCTCTCTCGACCAGTATGGCTGATAGGGGTCCAGCGGATACTGCACTGCGAGCATC
>SKQX01000008.1 GCA_007118795.1 Thermoflexales bacterium
AGATGCGGGAACGTCGCGGCAATGACGCCAACCGGCTGGATCCCGGCGTCAAGCGCCTCATCAACCCGCACATCTACCACGTCTCGCTCACCGAGCGGCTGTGGGCTCTGAAGCAGGAGTTGGTCGACGCCGCCCTGCAAGACTCGTAAATAGGGGATGGACCGTCCCACCTCGCGCCTCTTCCCGGAACCTACAAGCCGGCGATGTTCGGACTATCAGGGCGGCGTCTGCGCCAGGAGAGGCTGGGCACACCCCGGTCCAAACCAGGATCGCACGCGACCCATCGCCTGCCCTCAGCTCCGTCTGTTGCTCCGGCCATCCATTTCTGCTAGAATCCGTTTGTTATGAGCGAGCGGCTTGAGGGTGCGGTCGAGCGTATCACGTATTACAATGAGGAGAATGGGTACTCCGTCGTCCGCCTCAGCGTGAACACGCGCTCCGATCTGGTCACTGTCGTGGGGAACCTGCCTGAGGTCCAGCCGGGAGAGAGCCTGCAATTGGAGGGGCGCTGGAAGACGCATCCTCAGTACGGTCTGCAGTTCGACGCCGAATGGTGCAAGCAGATTCTGCCAGCCACGGTTGAGGGTATCAGGGCTTACCTGGGATCAGGGATGATCAAGGGCGTTGGACCGGTCACCGCCAAGCGGATCGTGCAGCGTTTCGGCGTGGACACCCTGCGAATCCTCGATGAGGAACCGGCGCGGCTGCGAGAGGCGCTGGGAGTGGGACCCAAGCGCGCCGCCTCAGTTGCCGAAGCCTGGGAGGAGCAGAAACACATCCGAGAGGTGATGATGTTCCTCCAAAGCCACGGGGTCTCCACCAATCTGGCGGTCAAGATCTACAAGACGTACGGCGATGATGCGCTGGTGGTGGTGCAAGAAGATCCCTATCGGATGGCCCGGGATATCTGGGGGGTGGGTTTCAAGACGGCCGACAAGGTAGCAAGGGATCTTGGCCTACCGCACGATGCACCCTCCCGGGTTGAGGCAGGGGTTGCTTACGCGCTGAGCCAATTGGCCGATCAAGGCCACGTCTACGTCCCGGAAGACGAACTGATTACGACGGCGGCACCCCTCCTGGAGGTGGAGCCAGAGCTGATCAGCGAGGCGATAGGAAGGCTGGATGCTGATCAGGTGGTGGAACGCGAGACATTGACTTATCCGGCGCTGCACGGGGCAACTGTTGCCTCTATGCGCGAGGAGGAAGCCGTCTACCTGACACCGTTCTACTATGGTGAGATAGGCGTCACGAATCGGCTACGGGAGCTAGTGGAGGATGGGAACACGCGGCTTGCACCGTTCCGCAGTGTCGACTGGGAGGCCCTCTTGGCTCAGATTACGCGGGACTCGGCCATCGAGCTCTCCGCCGAACAGCGACTTGCTGTGCGAACGGCGTTGAGCAACAAAGTTACGGTACTCACGGGCGGTCCCGGGACGGGCAAGACCGTGACGGTACGGACGGTGATCGCCGCCCTGGAAGCCATGAGACGTAAGTATGCGCTTTGCGCACCAACTGGCCGCGCTGCTAAGCGTCTCTCCGAGGCGACATCCCGGCCGGCCAAGACAGTCCACCGGCTGCTCGAGTACTCACCCCGGCACGGGTTCCAACGGAATGAGGAGCATCCGTTGGGGGTGGACTGTCTCATTGTGGATGAGGCCTCGATGCTGGACCTCCTGCTGACTAACCGGCTCCTCAAGGCAGTTGATTCGTCGGCTCACGTGCTGTTCGTCGGTGACGTAGACCAGCTCCCCTCGGTCGGGGCAGGAGACGTGCTCCGGGACGTGATTAGGTCGGAGCGGGTGGCGGTGATTCAGCTGACCGAGATTTTCCGGCAGGCCGCCGATAGCGGGATTGTGGTCAATGCACACCGCATCAACCGGGGGGAGTTCCCGGTCCTCAACGAGTTCGACGATTTCTACTTCTTCTCTGAGGGAGACCCCGAGGAAACCGCTGCCCTCCTGGTCGACATCGTACAGCGGCGGGTGCCCAGGAAGTTCAGGTTGGATCCTTTGGACGACGTGCAGGTGATTGCGCCCATGTACCGGGGTAGTTGTGGTGTCTCGAAGCTCAACGAAGAACTACAGAAGGCGCTTAACCCGTCCGCTCCGCGCAAACAGGAGAAGCGCGTGGGAGGTCGAGTCTTCCGCGTAGGTGACAAGGTGATGCAGACGCGGAACAACTACGATAAGGACGTCTACAACGGCGACATCGGACGAGTAAGACGCATCGACCCCACGAATCAGATCATGGCGGTGCGGATCGACGGCCGCTTGGTGGTGTACGACTGGCTGGAACTCGACGAACTGGTGCACGCTTTCGCGGTCTCCGTCCACAAGAGCCAGGGCAGCGAGTACACCGCTGTGGTGATGCCGATCCTAACGCAGCATTACCTTCTGCTGCAGCGAAATCTCCTATACACGGCGATCACACGAGCAAGGGAGCTGGTGGTGCTGGTGGGTACGCGCAAGGCGATATGGATTGCCGTGAAGAACGATCAGGTCAGCGAGCGTCACTCGGGCCTGAGTATACGGCTCCGAGAGCAGGTGTGATCTCCCGCCGTTGAGGGAGAACCGGAGCAGACGGATGCCGTACTGCCCGGGGCCGAGCCAGCCCGTCGTGCTTCATCGTCGGCCCTCCGTGTGAAGGCAAGAGAGGATCAGCATACAAGAAATGGACACAGTGAGAGGGTATTCTGCCTCGTACGAAGAGGCACTGCAGGTGGCGACCGTGGCCCATCTCGATCAACGGCGAAAGGGAAGCCAGCTACCGTACATCGTTCATCCTATCCACGTCTCGGTCATCTTGCTCCGCCACGGTTTCTCCACTGAGATCGC
>SKQX01000173.1 GCA_007118795.1 Thermoflexales bacterium
GAATCCAGCAGAATGCCGTAGAGGCGGACCGCGACCGATTGCTCCAGGACGGCGGCATAGAGGCTCAAAGGATCGGTATCCACAATCGGGGGGTAGGCTGTGGGTCCCGATTCGGCCGATGGTCTCCCTCGCAGCTCGCCGGATCCCGGTCCCGGAGGTTGTTGGTGTGCAGGTCGCTCGTCGGTGGGGAGCTGGGGTGGAATGAGACGAATGGTGGTCGGTTCGTAGGTGCCAGTGCCGCGATACCGGTTGTAGATGAGGTCGACCCGGTCCAACTGGCGATCTTCATAGGCACCCAGCCAGCGGCGAGCCAGGTCGAACGGCAGAGCAGGCGAGGGGAGGGTGGTCATCGAGAGCGTCCCGGCCGGGGTCGGCTCGTATCCGCGTCGCTCGAGGATTCTCTGAGCCCGACCGCCGAGGACCATGAGCTCTATGATGGCCCCTCCAGACGACTCGTCCCTGAGGTACGCGTCCAGCTGATCGGCGGCGGCTGAGTTGAAGCGCCCACACAGTCCCCGCTCGCTGCCGATCACCAGCACCTTAATCTGGCTCGGTTTCGGGGCTGCCTCAGAGTCGGGCTCGCCGTCGCGCAGACGGGCGAGGGCCGGTGACAGAAGCGTTCTGGCGCGAGACAGGAGGCCGCGGCGGGTCGCGAGGTGGGGCAGCAGCCACGGGAGCATGGACCCCAGGCGCAAGGCGTAATGGCGGACGCTGCTGCGACGCTTCAGCGCTGCTTGCCAGCTTCCAAGGGAGATGGTCCGCAGGCCGCCCAGGATGGGCTTCACCCCCTGGACGTTCTCCAGTCGCTCTCGGGCTCGCTCTATCTGTTCCATTCTACCGCTTCACGCGCAAGCCTATCTGGGCGGGCTCAGTAGGTCTCGGTGCGCTCCAGGTCCCAGACGAAGATCACGGCTCCTCCCAGCCTGGGCTTCGCCGGCATCGGTCTGGCTTCCTCTCCTTCAGGTTCTTCGATCACGGCCTCTGAGCGGCAGTTTTCCTTCACGATTCCCAGGACCTCCTCGAGATCCTGAGCTGCCACGGCGATGAAGAGAGTCGTCTGAGCCTGGCGCAGCATCCCGCCCCGGGTCTCGCCGTAGGTCGCCGTGTACTTCGCTTGCACGAGGGCGCGTAGGACACGCTCAGCTTCGTCCCGCGGTGTCACAGCCATGATCATCTTCATCGGCCTGAACCCCTTTGCGACCAGCCGGCGGCGTAATCGGAAACTAGTGCCATCAGTGTCTCCCGAGTGTCGGATGGAAGCTCCCCGGTGCGGTTGATCTGTTGGAGCAGCTCCGGCTCCCGCTTTCTGACGAGGTCCAGAACCCCCTCCTCGAAGGTAGGCACGTCATCGACGGCGAAACGGTCCAATATACCCTCCGTCGCCGCAAGGAGCATCACGATCTGCGATGCCAGAGAGAGGGGCTGGTGCGGACGCTGCTTGAGGGCAGCCCGTAGCCTCCGTCCGTGCTCGATCTGACGTCGCGTGGCCGCGTCAACTTCAGCGCCAAATCGAGCGAAGCGGGAGACCTCCTCGTATTGGGAGAGCTCCAGCCGAAGCTCGCCGGCTACGTCCCGCATGGCGTCTGACTGAGCCTCACCGCCGACGCGCGACACCGATTGCCCCACATCGACGGCCGGTTTGATGCCCCTGTTGAAGAGGTCGGTGTCCAGCACAATCTGTCCGTCGCAGATCGAGATCAGGTTGGTGGGTATGTAGGCAGAGACGTTGCCGCGTTGGGTGACCACGATGGGCAGGGCTGTGAGAGAGCCGCCTCCCAGGTCCGGCCGCAACTTGCAGGCTCGCTCCAGGAGACGGGCGTGGATATAGAAGATGTCCCCCGGGTAGGCCTCTCGGCCTGGGGGCCGCCTTAGAAGCAGGCTCAGCTCTCGGTATGCGTCGGCATGCTTATTCAGATCGTCATACACGATCAAGGCGTCGCGCCCCTCATCCATGAAGAACTCGGCGACGGCACAGGCGGCGTAGGGTGCCACGTAGCGGACGGCCGGCGGATCCTCGGGGCTGGCCATCACGACGGTGGTGTGAGGCAGAGCATCGTTACGCCGGAGCGTGTCTATGATGGCCAGCACGGAGCTCTTCTTCTGACCGATGGACACGTAGACACAGGCCACGTCGGAATCTCGCTGACTGAGGATCGCGTCGACGGCCAGGGTCGTCTTTCCGACCTGGCGATCGCCCAGGATCAACTCGCGCTGCCCCTGCCCAATGGGGAGAAGAGCGTCGATGACCTTGGTTCCAGTGTAGAGCGGCTCGTTAACGGGGGAACGTTCGACGATGTCCGGGGCCTCCCGTTCCAGGAACCGCGTTTCAGTGGACTGGATCGGGCCTGCATTGTCTAGGGGGTTCCCCAGGGGATCGATGACGCGTCCGAGCAGCTGATGGCCTACGGGCACGCGCACCCGCTGCCCCGTGGCTGTCACCAGGTCGCCGCCGAGAATGCCAGCATCGGATCCCAATAGGACCACGTCGAGGCGCGCATGATCCAGGTTCAGGATGATGCCGCGCACTCCGGTAGGAAACTCGACCAGTTCGTCGGTGCGCGCCAGGGGAAGGCCCGACAGCGTCGCGACCCCGTCCCCGATGTGCTGCACCGTCCCGACCTCGCGGAAGATGACGTCGACGTCCTGCTCGGTGGCGCGGCTGCGCAAATCCTGCAGCATCGGTCGGACGTCCGGTGCCCCGATAGGGGGAGCGACAATCTCCGAGATGAGGTGTCTGGCGCGGTCTGGCATTTCAAGCTCACGAACCCGCGCCCTCCCTTCCCGCGCCTCAGCTTCGTCCAGGATGACGTCCATCAAGCGCGA
>SKQX01000012.1 GCA_007118795.1 Thermoflexales bacterium
GCGCCACCAGATTCTCCCTCCGCAGCGTATCGAGATGATGGCGGATCGTGACCGTCGTCAGATCCAGCACATCGCTCAGCTCCTTCACCGTCGCTTGACCACGCTCTTTTAGGATCTTGAGGATCCGTTCGCGGGTAGCTTGCATAGCTTGCCGCCCTTTCGAGGTATTGGATACCCACATCGCAGCCATCCACTAGCTTACGACCGGATTCTAGCACAAGACCCGCAATATGGCAAATAATGATCATCGTAAATGAACCCCCTCCAGACCATCCACACTGGTCATAATCCGCAAATTGAGGCAGTATATGAGCCACGGGCGCAAGGAAGGGAGGGCCGGGGAGCCGACATCTCGGGCCGCCTTTCCCGCGGCCACGACCCGGGTTGTTGGCCGATGCCGCGTCCGATGGTGAGGATGGTAACGGGAGGTGATCTGTGCGAGTCAGGCTGCTGATTCTGCGGATGGCGTTGTTCCAACTTGGTTTCGGGCTCGTCAGCGTGCTGGTGCTAGGCTTGCTGAACCGGGTGATGTTCGCCGAAATCGGACTACCGGCGACGCTCATCGGCTTGTTGCTGGCCATGCCGTCCATCATATCGCCCGTACGCCTGTGGCTTGGCTATATGTCCGACAGTCGCCCTATTCTGGGACACCGCCGCCTTCCGTACATCCTCGGTGGCATGGTACTGTCCGTTGTTGGCGTGCTCGCCGGGACGCTGGGGGCCCTGTGGATCGTGGAATCGGCGCTACTGGGGCTCCTCGTGGCGTTGATCGCCTTCCTGATCCACGGGATGGGGAAGAACGCTATGGCGACGGCGTTTCAGGCCCTGATCGCCGATGTGTATGACGAGCAGCACCGTCCACAGGCCACCGCCGTACTCAAGGCCGCCTTCATCTTCGGGATCGTCGGTGGCAGCGTGATCCTGGGACAATTGATAGAGCCGTACAGCCCGGAAAGGCTCCTCGCTGTCGTCGCCGGAACCGGCGTGGTAGCCGTGGTGATGTCGCTGCTCGGGTGTGTGTCTGTGGAGCCGACGGGGGAAGCGGTGGAGGCCGTCAGCCAGCGAGCGAGGGAGCTTCCCTTTGGTCCAGCCCTGAAAGCGACCCTGGCGAACCCCCAGGTGCGCCTCTTCTTCTTCTTCATCGGCGCAGCACTGCTTTCCACTCTCAGCCAGGACGTCTTCCTTGAGCCATATGGAGCGACAGTGTTCGGTATGTCGGTGGGACAGACCGTTCGCCTCAACATGTACTGGGGAGCGGGGATGCTGCTGGCGTTGATGCTGGCTGGCATCTGGCTGGTCAACCGCTTTGGCCGCAAGCCTGTCACGGCCGTTGGTCTCGCCGGCGTGGCCGCCGCCTTCGCCGGGATCATCGTGGCTGGGATCGTCGGCCAGCAGATTTTCTTCGTCGGTTTGGTCTTCCTGCTGGGGTTCACGAGCGGCATTGTCGCATCGGGGACACTGACCATGATGGTGGACTTCACCACGCCTGAAAAGGCGGGCCTGCTCATGGGAACCTGGACCATCGCTCACCAGATGGCTCAGGTGGTGGGCACTCTGATGGGTGGGGTTCTCGTCGATGGTGTGCTCGCGGCCACAGGAAGCCACTTGGCTGCCTTCGGGACGGTCTTTGGCCTGGAGATCGGTATGGCTGCGTTCGCCCTGGTGCTCCTCCCCCGCATACGGCTCGCGAGCGTAACGGACGGTGAGGCGCCTATCAGTGCTGGCATAAGTCGGCTATCAGCATCCGGTAGTTGATGACAGAATGGTACACCGGGTGCTGCCAGCCGGCCCATGGTTCGCCTGGTGATGGCGGGAGGGAAGGAAGCCCGGTCTCACGCAAAGGGCAGCGCATATCGGAAGACGGCTTATCCTGACATGGCCGCATTGGACCGATGCCCCCTCCGACAGGTCTGTTTGGAGCTAGCCGGTGGGCTGCACCGACCCCCCCCGCGGCACCGCGGCCTGTATGCATTGGGCACGAACCCAGCTTCCTGGACCGTTGGTTTGCCCATTGGCTGAAACCACTGTAGAATACCTGAGAGTGCACTCGGTCAGACGTATTCTGATGATCACTGGAAAATGAGACCTTGAACCCCCAGAGGTGATGCTGTGCGTGTCTGTCGCGGCCCTTCTCTTCCCATCGCCCATCGAGTGCTTATCACAAGGCCGCTATGCGTCGGAGCCTGATCCCACCACTGTGCGCCACCGAGTCTCTCCAACAGATGGGCTGCGAGGGGAACCGCGGGCCCCTTCGGGGGACGGGGATCGAGACCTGATGATGTGCCAACCGGTCGGTGTCGGCCTTTCCCGCAACCGTCCACGAACTGAGGGCCCGAATCTGGTTTGGCTCGTGAGCGCAACCGGGAACGGCCCGGGGTCTGCCCGATGATCCGCAATGATCAGCGTCGTCAGAGAAAGATAGCGAGGTAGGTTTACTGTGTTGCAGAGCGAGTCCACGCTGTCGGAATGGGCCGACCGCCTGATCGCTGGCGTCCGCTTTCAGCCTTCGGGCAAGATCTACCATTTCGATGCTAGTGGTATCGACGATCTCCGCCCTGGAGATTTTGCGGTGGTAGAGACCGTGCGCGGAACCCAGTTGGGCGAGATCGTTACCCTGCGTCCCCTGCGCGAAGGCGAGGACGTGAGAGGTCTGAAGCCCATAAAGCAGCGAGCCACAAGTCGTGAGCTGGCCTTGAGGCAGCGCTGGCAACAAGAAGAAGAGAGGGCGTTGCAGCTGGCCCGGGATGCGGCCCAGGCCCTCGGCCTGCCGATAAAGGTGGTGTTGGCCGAGTTCACCCTTGACGGCAAGCGGTTGACGCTGCTGTACGGTAGCGAGGAGCATCATCTGAATCTGAGCGGTTTGGAGCGGCGGCTGAAGGCTCAGGTTGACGCTCGCGTTGAGTTGCTAAAGATCGGGCCGCGAGATCAAGCGAAGCTGCTCGGCGGATGCGGCGCCTGCGGAGGGCCGCGGTGCTGCTCTCAGTTCCTTCCCGAATTCACCTCGATCTCCATTAAGATGGCCAAGAAGCAGGGGGTCTCCCTTCACCCTTCGGCCATCACAGGCATGTGCAATCGGCTCCGGTGCTGTCTCTCCTATGAGCATGACCACTACGTGGAAGCTCTTAAGAGGTTACCTTCCCGGAAGACACGCGTGAAGACACCCTTTGGTGAAGGGAGGGTCATCGATCTGAAGCCACTGAAACAAGCCGTCGTTGTCCAGGTCGAGGATCGCCGCGTGGAGCTTTCCTATGAGGAGATCGAACCGGTTTCGCGCCGCTCCTAGTGTCGACGGCTGCTGTCCCGGATCCATCGCGGAAGTCACATAGCGAAAGGAGACGCATCAATGGAGACCATTCTCAGAGGCACCGAGGAAACCGTTCGTATCAGCCCGGATCTCCCGACGGTCATCATCGGCGAGAGGATCAACCCCACCGGACGCAGTTGGCTCACCAAGCAGTTAACCACGGGGAATCTGGAGGTACTGAAGGGGGAAGCCACCGATCAGCTTGAGGACGGCGCGCACGTGTTGGACGTCAACGTCGGGGCTGCCAGTGTGAACGAGGTAGACGTGCTGCCCGCGGCCATCGAGCTCGTCCAGAGCATCGTGGGCGTTCCCCTGTGCATTGACACGGCGGACAACGATGCCCTCGAAGCGGCCTTGCAGGTTTACCAGGGTAAACCCTTGGTCAACTCCGTCAATGGCGAGGAGAAGAACCTGGAGCGTGTACTGCCGTTGGTGGCGGAGTATGGAGCCGCGGTCATTGGCCTCACCATGGATGACGAGGGAATCCCGAAGGATCCTCAGGAAAGACTGGCCATTGCGAAGAAGATCGTGGAGCGCGCGGAGTCCGTGGGGATCCCCCGGGAGGATGTCCTCATCGACTGTCTCGCCCTGACCGTGAGTGCCGAGCCCGACGCTGCCTTGATCACTCTGGGCACCATCGAGTTGGTTAGAGAGGAACTGGGCGTGAACCAGGCACTGGGACACAGCAATGTCTCCTTCGGTCTGCCCGATCGGCCGGTGATCAACCGCGTAGCTCTTGGTATGGTCATCAGGGCCGGGGTGAACGCTCCCATTGTCGATGCCGCCGAGGTCAAGCAGTCCATCTTGGCCGCGGACCTGCTACTGGGGCGTGACCAGTACGCGATGAACTACATCAAGTACTTCCGAGCGCAACAGCAGTAGGGATCAACAAAGCCTGGATGTTGCCGGGCAGCTCGGAAGAATGTCAGCCGACCTACCGGTTGGCGCCACGTCACGCGAGAACGGCGAGGGAATCGGCCCGAGAGCTCCTCGATTCTTGAGGGGATAGCTCCCCGGCCGCTATCCTTTTCCACGAATATCAGGATGGTGGCCATGCCTAGAAAGTTAGAAGCTCCCAAGAAGGGATCGGTCGGGGGTCAATACCGACCCTTGACTGAGGACGATGTCGAGCGGATTCACGAGGCGTCCTTAGCAGTGTTAGAACGAACGGGGGTCGAGGTGGAGCATCGTGAGGCCCTCGATCTCTTCACAGCGGCTGGGGCAAGGGTTGAGGGAAACCGCGTGCGTCTCCCCCGCTCGCTGGTTGAAGACGCCATTGACAGAGCGCCATCGACCGTCGTGCTCGCCGGTCGCAATCCGGATCAGGACCTGATCCTCGAGGACGCTCGCGTGCACATCGGAACAGGCGGTGCGGCGCTGCAGGTGCTGGATCTGGACACCGGTGAGATCCGGAAGGCCCTGTTGAAGGACGTGGGCGACATGGCCCGCATCGTCGACGCCCTGGACAACATCCACTTCTACCTCATTCCCATCTACCCCACCGACCTTACGGAAGATCGGGTCGAGATCAGCAAGTACTACGCTTCCCTGGCGAACACCACGAAACATGTGCAAGCTGGCGTCTATACCAAGCGTGGCATCCGCGACGTGGTCGCCATGTGCGAGGAGATCGCGGGCACTGCGGAGAAGCTACGCGCCCGGCCTCTCGTCTCCTTCATCACCAGCTGGATGGTTAGCCCCCTCAAGTTTGCCACCGACGTGACAGCGCTGCTCCTCGAAGCGTGTCGCCAGGGGATTCCTGTGGTGCTCTCCGCAGCGCCGATGGCTGGCTCCACGTCACCGGTTACCCTGGCTGGCACCCTCGTCCAGTTGAACGCAGAACAGCTGTCAGGCCTGACCCTGACCCAGTTAGCCGATCCCGGTACACCTGTGATTATGGGACCGATCCCTGCCACCGCCGATATGCGGAGCGGCAAGTACCTGGGCGGTTCGGTGGAGCTGGGGATTGGCAACGCCGCCATCACTCAACTGGCCCATCGGTATCAGGTGCCCATCTACAACAGCGCTGGCATGACGGACTCGAAACTGCCGGACATCCAGGCGGGTGTGGAGAAGACTCAGTCAGTCATCCAAGTAGCCCTGGCCGGGGCAAATTTCATCCACCACGCCGCTGGCATGCTCGAGGACATGTCCACCATCGCTTACGAGCAGTTTGTGATCGACAACGAGATGTTGGGAATGGCGATGCGTGCGGTCCGCGGGGTCGAAGTCAACAATGATACCTTAGCTGTCGAGGCCATCGGCCGGGTCGGCCCTGGTGGGCATTTCCTCGCCGACGAACACACGCTGCGCCACATGCGGACGGAACACTACTATCCCTCGGGCGTGTTTGACCGCCAAGGGCGCGACGACTGGCAAGCCGACGGAGCCACCGATGCGTGGCTGCGGGCCAAGGAGGCGGCGCGCAGAATCCTGTCCACGCACGAAGCTGAAGCCTTGGATCCCGGGGTTGATGCGCGGATCAAAGAGCGTTTTTTCGAGTCGTTGGTGGTCTGAGCACCCCACCCGCCGTCAGCCCAAGCTCACACTACTCATATCAGCGAGGGAGATGGAGACAGGATTCGTCTTACGCTGGAAACCTCACGCTATGCGTCTTACACCTGGAGGTGACTTCCCGTGACGGAGCAACTGCCGATTCCAACATTGCAGCCTTTTAGCCGTGGTCTGTCCGATCTGCAGGTGCGCGAGATCCACTACGCCACGCTGGAGATCCTTTCGCAGACCGGTGTGGAGATGCGGGATCCCCAGGGCCGTGAGATCCTGTTAGACTCGGGTGCCTGGGAATCAAACGGCCGTATCAAGCTGCCCGAGAACCTGGTCATCGATGCTATCGCCAGGGCACCCTCACGCATACCGATGCACAATCGACTCGGGGAACTGACGATGCCTTTGGAGCTGGGAAAAGTCTTCTTCGGCCCCGGGTCCGATACCACCTTCACCCTCGACGTACAGACAGGTGAGCGTCGACGCACAACGGCGCAGGACGTGGAGAGCATCGCCCGCCTATGCGATGGCCTGAACAACATCGACTTCATCATGTCGATGGGCAACCCGTCCGATGTGCCGGCCGACGATCTCTTCATCCACGAGTTCGCGGGGATGATCCGGGGATCGCTGAAACCGAATGTCTACACGGCCAAGGATCGCCAAGACGTGGAGGACATCTACCGCATTGCCTCGGCGGTGGCTGGAGGTGAGCAGGCCCTACGGGAGAAACCCTTCTTCCTGCTCTATGCCGAACCTATCTCGCCTCTCATGATGATCGAAGAGTCGCTGCAGAAGCTCATCTTCTGCGCCGAGAAGGGCGTGCCATCCGGCTACATCCCCTCCCCGAATTTGGGGGGTGGAGGACCGATCACCTTGGCTGGAGCGCTGGCTCTCGGTAACGCGGAGTGCTTGCTGGGACTGGTCATCGCCCAATTGCTCAATCCGGGCGCACCGTACATCTACGGCATGAACACCGCCGCTATGGATATGAAGACCACCATCATCAGCTATGGCAGCCCTGAGTGGCCGCTGGGGATGATGGCCCAGATGGACCTTGCCCGCCACTACAACCTGCCAGCCTGGTCGGCCGGTGGAGCCACCGACAGCAAGGTCGTCGACGCCCAGGCGGGGATCGAAATCTCCCTCTCCATCCTGGCTAACTTCCTGGCCCGTGCCACCCTGGTGCACGACGTCGGCTACATCGAGTATGGTTCCACGTCGTCGATGGAGGCACTGGTCATCGCCGATGAGGTCATCGGCCGAACCCGTATCCTGGTCGAGGGCGTCGAGGTCAGCCCAAGGACGCTGGCCCTGGACGCTACGGCTCGAGTGCGTCCGGGTGGTGGCTATCTGGCCGACCCCCACACGCTGGACAGTTGGAGATGGGCCCAATGGAAAGCAGACATCACCGACCGGTCGCGATACGACGAGTGGGTGGACAGGGGCAGCGAGGATATGTTTGCCCGAGCCAACAGCCGAGCGAGAGAGATCCTCGAAAAACACGAGGTGCCACCACTTCCCCAACAGGCTGAGAACGCGATCCGGGAGATTCTGGAGGAGCGAGCCGCTGCCCGGTAGCTCACCAGGACGCCGAGGGAGATCGAGCTCTATCGGCGAGGCAGATTATTGGGCCATCGAGACAGCGAATCCCGTTCACAGCGGCCAGAGGGGATCCTGGCCTTTAAACGCCCGTTTCCGAGCCCCTTGGAGTCGGTCACAGACATCAAGGGGTTTCGGTGTCATCTGGTGACCACCTCACCTATCCAGCTCAGATACTCCGTCGATCCGGCCGTGATGGGCACCGCGATGATCTCAGGCACGTCATAAGGATGGTCCCCGCTGACGGCAGAGATCAACTCCTGCAGGGCTGCCTCGGTCGTCTTTATCATCAACAGAGCCTCATCGTCGGTGCAGAGCTCGCCCTCCCAAGTGTAGAGCGAGACGATTGAAGGGACGATGTTCACACAGGCCGCCAGCTTCTCACTCAGCAGCATCCGAGCCAGGTCTTTCCCAACATCCTGAGAAGGTACCGTGACCAGTACGACAAGCCGATCGTCCATTGGCTTTCTCCTTTCCTGATCCAACCTCAGAGCCATCAGCGGGGTAACGGAAGAGAAACAGGGAGCGAGACCCTGGGCCGGATGGTCTCTCGCCACCGGGAGCCAGAACGAGCCTCTTCGAGGGACATATACGCGGCGGACACAACTCGGTCTTTGCTCCCAGACCACCAGTCTCGGCGATGCCTGCATCTACCCCTTCTTCCCACCATGAGGCACGAACGCCAAGGGGCTCCTCTCCCGACCAGTGTACCAGTAACTCGGGTTCGGGACAAGCCGTTTCGATACACGAGCCGCCGCGGCGTCGGGAGCAATCCCGTAGAGTTCGCTACATCGAGGGCATCGGTAACCCCTTTTGACCAGGATATCACCGCCTCCCAGACCACACGACACTGCAGCCGGCCCGTCGCCCCCGCGGTAGCGGCCTGATCGTCCTGAGACGAGCAAAGCTGAACGGCCCTCTGGCGGATGGCTCTCCGGACAGAACATCGACGTCGCTGCGGTCTGGCTTCCCCGGGTAACCCATGTCAGTGAACCTAAACTCGGCAGCGAGGATGATGAACCCTTGGGACGCGGCGATTACCGCTTGACGAAAGGGCCGCTTTGCACTACAATACCAAGCGCGGGTGGGATAGGTATCCTACCCGCTTATCGAATGCGAGGGTATTGGGGAGGAATGAGGTATGGACCAGAAGGGCCGAGTCGAGTTGGAGGCGAAGAAACGGTCGCTACTCGGCAGCAAGGTGAAGCACTTGCGTCGCGAGGGGTGGGTGCCCGGCGTGATGTACGGGCATGGTTTTGATGCGATCCCCCTCCAGATTGACAAATATGACCTGAGGCGGGTGTTGTCACAAGTCGGGGGCAGCCAGTTAATTAACGTCAAAGTCGACGGTACGGATGACGCGGAGTTTGCGCTGCTTCGTGAGGTGCAGCGCGACGTGATCACCCGGGAATTGCTCCACGTGGACTTCTATCGCGTGATGATGACCGAGACAATCACGACCGAGATTCCGCTGCTGACCACGGGAGAGTCGCCCGTTGCAGAACAGAAGGAGGGCATTCTGCTGCACGGTGTGTCCGAGATAGAGGTAGAGTGTCTGCCGGGCGACCTGGTTGACGCCCTTGAGGTTGACCTATCAGAGTTGAGCGAGATTGGACAGGCGATCCTCGTGAGCGATCTGGCGGTTCCCTCCGGCATCAATGTTCTGACCGACCCGGACGAGATGATCGCCCGCCTCGTCCCGCTGGAGGAAGTCGAGTTAGAGGCACCGGCCGCTGAAGTCGAGGAAGAGCTCATTCTGACTGAGGAAGGTGAGGAGGTCGAGGTCATCAGCGAGGCCGAAGAAGCTGAGGAGGCTGCAGAGGAAGAGATCAAGGACTATATGTAGCCTTCGATGACGATTGCCGAAGGCGGAGACGGGAACCTACCTGTCTCCGCTTTTCTGCTTCTGGGAGCTGTCCGTCTACTTCCCGCTGCTGCCAACTGGCATCCAAGCGCCAATTGCTTGACACTGGTGGCCTTACCGGATAGAATGACTGGGCAAGAATGAGGGACAACGCGACGACGTATAGGGACTGCAACGCTGTCCTCCGTGTCGATCGCCAGGCGGGTCACTGGTCTATCAAGAGGGCCTTGCGACGGCTGGCTCCCCTGTGGCACCCCGACGCCATTCCCGACCACGTCCAAGCTGGGCATCAATTCAGAGGGTCACAGATGAAACGGAGGCAGTGTCTCCTGCTTCTGGTGGCACTTCTGGTACTGCCGACACTGGCGTGCGGTGTGCCGCCACTGATCTTAGAACCCACGCCCGACCCGCCGGCCTGGGTTCCGCCGGCGGGTAAGCTGGTTGCCACCCCCACCCCCTTCGCAGACGCCGATCTCGCCGCCGTAGATGCCCTGGACGCACTACTCATCAACCTGTACGAGCGGGTCAATCCGGCCGTAGTCTACATTGAGGTTCTCGGTGACCATCGGGACAGTCTCGAACGACTGGGAAGCGGATCGGGCTTCGTCATCGACGGTTTGGGGCACATAGTGACGAATGACCACGTGATCCGAGCCGCCGATGCGCTCCAGGTGACCTTTGCCGATGGCTCAGTCACCGGCGCCGTCGAGGTCATCGGTCGTGATGCCTACTCGGACTTGGCCGTGATCAAGGTCAACGGGGCATCCAACTGGGTCCGACCCCTGTCTCTGGGTGATTCTGGTGCCCTCCAGGTGGGCCAGCGGGTCATCGCCATCGGCAACCTGTTCGGCCTCCAGGGAACGATGACCGTCGGTGTGGTGAGCGCAGTGGGGCGCGCCCTGACCTCGCAGGCAATGGCAGGCTGCAGTTTCTCCAACTCGGAGATCATCCAGACCGACGCATCGATCAACCCGGAAAACTCAGGGGGGCCCCTTGCTTAACTCCAGGGAGGAAGGGGTGAGGTGGTGGTCAGAGGACGGCCCGTAACGACCGGCGGCGACATAATTATCGCCATTGATGGGGGGAAGCTTCGGACCTTCGAGGACCTGGTCGCCCATCTGGTGTCCAACACCGAGGTGGGCCAGGAGGTGGTGTTGACCGTCATGCGAAACGGCGACCAGCTGGACATCCCGGTGACGCTCGGAAAGAGGCCTTGACCAACACCAGGATGGAATCACCATTTTCTGAGTAAGTGGCAGCTATTACTGAGTCAAAGGGGAGATTGGTATGTTGAATCAAGACGACCTGCGCAAACTGGCAGCATTGGAATTCGATACGCCGGTGTTGAGTGTCTATCTTAATGTGGATCCTACGAAGCGCACCCGGGATGAGTACAGGCTGGAGTTGAGGCAGCTTCTCAAGCAAGCGGAAGGCGTAGCGGCTGAA
>SKQX01000204.1 GCA_007118795.1 Thermoflexales bacterium
CTCCCGAGCTACTCGGCCGACTACTCAGGGTGCTGCCCGCCGAGTTCAGCATCGCCGTCAGTCCGTCGGACATGGATTGTAGGCCCCCGGACAAGCTGTCCGACATCGTCTGCAGCGAGGGCGCCGTGCCCGTCGGTTGCGCGGCCCGCCCCATTCCGGGAGGACGGGACCCAGCGCTGCGCGCGGGTCGAGGCGCCGGCAGGTACCAGGGGGGGACCGGAACCGCCGTGCGCTCGGCCCGCGAAAACTTGCGCACCCAGTCCCTGTCAATCCCGAACGCTACGGCATACGGCAGGTACTTCTCGAATTGGTCCGTAGCCTCTGCCAGCTCAGTGTAGTCCTCGATATCCCTCAAGTACCGTTCGAAGGCCTCCCAGCGAGCGGCCTGCTCCGATCCTTCGTGAGTCTTCGAGGGCATGAACTGACCCACAATGACGAGGCCGACAGCGGTGACCCCTATCCCCACAAAGGGGCAGAATATACTCTGCGCGTACTGCGCCAGGGCGCCTATGGTGAGAAGTCCGGCGCCGAACGTCACGACTAGCAGTCCAATGCCGAGAGTCGCATAACGACGCCGCACTTTGGCAGGGCTGGCCGTGAAGTAGCCCTGTGTCACGGTCTGATCATAGAGCTGGCGCTGGATGCCCGGAAGAGCGCGGTAGAAGCTATTCCGCAGGTCTGACATCCGTCGGGACCGCGAGCCATCGAAAAGATCGATCAAGAGCTGGCGCTCGTAGTCCAAGAGACCGAGGGCGTCCTTCTCGGTACGCTGAAATGTGAACTCATAATCGCGCTGACCAAAGAAGCCCCTCTCGCGGCTCTCCTCGATGACCAGATAGCCACGGCGAGCCAGGTCGACGATGGTGGCGATGACATCTTGCATGTCGGCTTTCTCGTCCACGAGGGTTCCCGCCACACCTGGCGGGTCGTCCGACGGGGGATAGGAGAGGTACTCGGCCGGTAGAGACACCTCAATGTCACGCCCACGGGTGTACCACATCACCACCAGCAGGAGCGGACCGCCAAGCAGAAACAGCACGCCCATGGCGCCCAGACCGAGATTCGCTAGGGGTCGGAACCTCTCGTCCCAAGCCACCATGCGGTCGTACGCTGCCTGCCAGCTGGGGGCCGACCCTGCCACGACACCGTGGGGAAACTGCACTCGGACCTCAAACTCCTGTCCCGCCGGTATCCTTTCCTGAGCCGTGAAGACCACGGTATCGGTGCCAATGCCGGCAATCGTCGCAGCGGTGTCGTAGGCCTCAGCCGGGGCGGCCGTCGCGTTCTGCGGCAGTCTTACGATGACCGTGGAATCCAGCACAGGGAAGTCGCGATCGGCATAGACCGCTTTCCAGTAGAGCTGATCTCCATCCTCGTAGTAGCGCAGCCCCCCCTCGACCGTGTAGCGCAGGATAAACGTGTGTCGCGAGTTTGACGTCGGCGGGAAGTTCCACCTGATCTGTAACTCTCCATCCGCAGTGACGGTCCGGTAAGTGTAGTCCCCCCCAGTGCCTGGTTCGTACCGACGGTCGCCTTCCCACACCTCAACGTTGGTGATACTCTCAACGCGATCCAGAGGGATGTTTCGGTATCCAAACCTGAACGTCCCCCGAGTGAAGGAGATCTCCTGGATCTCCTCGACTTCGAACGCGCCGGAGTCGAGGACCCGGATGTTGACGTCGAAGCGTTCCCAATGGAGGCTCTGCGCCTGCGCCCTGACGCTGCCCGCGGAGGCGAGGACTAACCCAAGGGTGATCAGTGCGACAGAAACCAGATGTGTACGCTTCATTCTCAGTGCTCCTCACGGCGGATCCGGGGTCCCAGATGATACCCCTGAACGCTGGGCCCGCCACTTTGCCCCTCTCGAAAATGCTTCTGCAGCGACCCCGGATTATAGCGCACGACAGCGAAACAAGCCACTGCATGGACCCACTGGGCGTGGCCCGGGAACAGCGAGCCCCACCTCTTACTATGAGGCCCTTGACAACGGGCCATCAGGGGCTGGACGATCAGCTGGTCGAGTCATCGCGGTGTTACTGGCTGTGGACGCGGATGAAATGGGAGAGAGACCGATCATACGTTCGTTCCGCAGCGGGCGGAAACAGGCATCCCGGCAGTTCCTCATGGCGCCAATGATAAGCGATACACTCGCAACACTTGCCCTTCCGCGGACAAGGCTCGTAGGTGCAGGCGCAGTATTCTCGGTTCTCCTCCACCGTGCATTCCATGGGGCTCCTCCTTCGTGAGTTGGTGTACGCAGGGCCGCGATTCGACGGGTTTAACCGCGGGAAGTATACCACGAAAGGGCCCAAAACAAAAGACCCCCGGCGTAGGCCGGCGGTCTGATGTGGCTTGTGATCGGGGACGCTGGAAGAGCGAATCCCCAGTCCTTCGCGCAGGAGAGGGGATCCTCTGCAGTTGGTGTTCAGTCAGCCGGCATCCGTTTCTCGACGTAATCCACGGCTTGCCCGACCGTCTCGATCCCCTGCGCCTCCTCATCGGAGATGGTTCCGCCGAAGGTGTCCTCGAACTCCATGATCAGCTCGACGAGGTCGAGGGAGTCAGCCCCCAGGTCCTCTCGGAAGCTTGCCTCGCGGGTCACCTCCTCCGGTTTCACGCCCAGTAGATCGACGATGATCGTCTGGATCTCCGCAAATGTGTCCTCCATTGTACTACCTCCTTTGTTCTTCTAGAGTCCGATTTTGAGCCATTCTACCGCCAGCACCGGGTTTGTCAACCCTCGACCAGGAGCGCCGGGTTGACAACCCAAGGGCGCATGGGTATCATACCGCTCATTGTAACACGGAGTGGCCCCACTGGTTACGGTTGACGCTACCATGCCAGAAGAACACCAGGATCGCAAGTCTGACCACCTACGGATCAACCTGGAGGAGGACGTTGCGTTTCAACGTCTATCCACCGGCTTCGAGCGCTATCGATTTGCGCATTGCGCGCTACCTGATATCGATTTGCAGGATGTCGACACCACGACCGATCTTCTGGGCCGGCAGCTTGGGTTCCCCCTCCTGATCTCTGCGATGACGGGCGGAACGGCCGAGGCCGGCGTCATCAACAGGCGCCTGGCGGAGGCCGCTCAGGGTGCGGGAGTCGGTATGGGCCTCGGGTCACAGCGGGCGGCCCTCGAAGACAGCGCTCTGGAGGGGACCTATCGGGTGCGGAAAGTGGCACCGGACATTCTCCTGCTTGCCAACCTTGGCGCGGTGCAACTCAACTACGGATATGGCATCAAGGAATGTCGACGTGCTGTGGAGATGGTCGAAGCCGATGCGCTGGTCTTGCATCTCAACCCCCTACAGGAGGCACTGCAGCCGGAGGGAGATACAGCTTTTCGCGGCCTGCTTTCGAAGATCGAGAAAGTGTGTCGCGCCCTGGACGTGCCCGTGGTGGCAAAAGAGGTGGGGTGGGGGGTTTCGGGGGACGTGGCGCGCCAACTGGCGGAGGCCGGGGTCTCCGCCATTGACGTGGCTGGCTCCGGTGGAAGCTCCTGGAGCGAGGTCGAGAAGCATCGCGCGCGTACGCTCCGCCAACGCGATGTGGCGAGCGGATTTGTGGATTGGGGCATTCCGACGGTGGACAGCCTGTTGATGGTGCGGCGCGCGACGCCGGAGCTGCCTGTGATCGCCAGTGGGGGCATTCGGACTGGGATCGAGATCGCCAAGGCCATCGCTCTTGGGGCGGCGGCATGCGGTGTTGCGGCCCCCTTCTTGCCCGCTGCTGCTGAATCGACGGCTGCGGTGACCGAGTTGATAGGAGTTTTGAGAGATCAACTTCGTATAGCGATGTTTGCCGCCGGGGCGAGAGATAGAGCCACGCTGATGGCGCGGCCGCTGGGGGCGGTGCGCCGGCAAGAGGCCTGGGCAGCAGACGCCGGGGAGCGCGCCCATGGCTCTTGAGGCGTTGACGGGTCGTTACCGGGAGGTACTGGAGGAGGAGATGCGCACCGTGGTCCAAGAGAGGCCGCGTGATGAGCGGGATCTCTTCCAGATGCTCCGTTACCACCTGGGCTGGGTCGACGCCGGGTTCCAGCCGTGTGCCGTCCGGTCCGGCAAGCTGGTTCGGCCCACGCTGTGTTTGCTGTCGTGTGAAGGGTGTGGGGGCGACTGGACCGACGCGGTGCCAGCGGCCACGGCCATCGAGCTGCTACACAACTTCAGCCTGATTCACGACGACATCGAGGATCGGGATGAGATGCGCCGTGGGCGGCCCACCCTCTGGTCGATCTGGGGTGAGGCTCAAGCGATCAACGCAGGTGACACCCTGTTCGCCCTCGCCCAGCTGACGCTTCTGCAACTCGAGGAACGAGGGGTTGCCCCAGCGGCGGTCTTGGACGCTGTGAGGCTGTTCAATGAGACCAGTGTCGCCCTGACGCTTGGTCAGCATCTGGACATGGCATTCGAGCAGGATGACCACGTATCGGCCGAGCAGTACCTGGCGATGATCGAGGGGAAGACTGCGGCTCTGATGGCTTACTCGAGCGAATCGGGTGCGTTAGTCGCAGGGGCACCTGTGGCTCAGCGCACAAAAGTCGGCTCGTTCGGGTTCCACCTGGGTGTGGCCTTCCAGCTACTGGACGATGTATTGGGCATATGGGGTGATGAAGCGGTGACCGGTAAACCGGTCGGCGCTGATATCGCCCGGCAGAAGAAGACGCTCCCCATCATCTACGGGTTAGAGCACAGTGGCGAGCTGCGCAGGCTAATGTCCCGGGAGCGGATCTCCCACGACGAGGTAGGACGCGTTCGGTGTTTGCTGGAGGAGGTCGGCAGCCGGGAGTACACGGAGGGGCTGGCGCGGGTCCACCACGAAGCGGCACTGGATGCGCTGGGGCAGGCGGACCTGCGCAGGACCGCTGCCGACGCACTTAGGGAACTGTCTGGGCGGCTGCTAAGACGACGGCGCTGACTGCTTGCCGGCCAGGAGCACCAGCCGGGGCGCATCCAGGGTCAGCTCGCGTCCGTCGAGGGCACCGTAGATCGCGTCGATTGCTAGATCGGCCTTCTTGAGCAAGAAGGTGCTGAGATCCTGGTCGGTGACGCGGTACCCCCGCGTGGCCAGCGGGATGGCACAGCGGCCGTGACCGCAGCAGAGGTCGAGGATCTCGCTCCCCGGTGGTAGCGACAGCAAACGACGATCTGGTTGACCTCGCGACCGGTTCGATCCGGTGTCAGGAATGGGCCGTAGATCCGAAGGTAGTTCTCACCGAAGAACCTCGCGTACCACTTCTGATCTGTCACCTCCACCTCCTACAGCTGGTCCAACCGGGCGATGAGCAGCGGAACCAGCATCTCCTCGGGCGTCAGGCTCCCGTGATGGCCGCAGAGGCTATTTCCACCCTCGTTCTTCGGACGAGTCAACAGCCGTGCGTTGTGCTTCGCCACCAGGATGACGTTGCCCAGCCGTGCCCGGTTTCTGATGGTGAGCTCGTCTCGGTCACCCCAGAGCCCAGCCTCCAGGGCACGGTCTGTTTCGAGCAGAGCGAAGCGCTCCTCCAGATGCTTCGTCACGTAGGCCCGGAGAGCACGTTCTCGCCCTGGCCGTACGTACAGGTAGGCGGCGCGAGATTCTCCTGCCGGTGGAAGGAGCAGGCTGTCGCGGAGGCCGGGATGCTCCGGCAAGTGGACGACCTGATCCGAGGGCGTGGCGATCTGACCGTGGTCAGCGGTGACGATGAGTACGGTCGACTTCCGCGTCTCCGTGGGTAGTGCCGCCAGAAAATCTTGCTCCAGCGACCGGCCGAAATGGAACAGCACAGAGTCCACGTACTGGTTGTCGGTGCCGTACACGTGGGCCGTGTCGTCGATGCCACCCCAGTAGACGTCTACGAACAGCGGTTGACCGGGTGCCCGCTCTCTCAAGGTGCGGTGGACATTGATCCACAGGTCGCTCAGATGGAGGTATCCGCGGAGATCGTCTGCCCCTTTCAGGAGGATCCGCGTCAGAGTGCTGGCGATGAAGTGGCGGCGCGTGTGTACCACCGTTCCGATGCCAGCGGTTTCCAAGCTCTCGGCCAGGCTGGGAGCAGTCATGAAGTCGGCCGGGTCCCATCCCCAGTCCTCCAGACTGCCCGCTCCTGTGTATGCCGCCGGCGCCAGCTTGAGCATATTCGCGAGAACTCCCTCGTGAGAGAGGAGGAGGTTGGTTCCCAGGAAGCCGTGACCCAGCGGGCTCCTGCCTGTTCGGATTGAACTGAGCGCGGAGACCGTAGTGGACGGGAAGACCGAGGTCAGGGGAAACAACCGTCCCCGGCGAGCCAGGCGGCTGAACGGAGACGTTTCGGCGGCGATATGCTGCCTGAATTGCAGGTAGCCTACTGCGTCGAGGAGGAGCAGAACGACACACTCCACTCCTTCGGTCAGGTCGGACCAGATGTACTGAGGCAGCGCGGGGCCGTGTCCATCCGGTTTGAGGCCGAACAGCCGGGCGATAGTCGGAGCGATGTTCGCGATGGAGAGCCCCCCGTAGTCCGGCAACACGAAGTGAGCTGGCAGCTCTGGAGCGTGCCGGCTGCGAAGGCGGCACTCCATCTCGCCAGGTGGGATGGCCTCTCGTCCTTCCATCAGGTGTCGTGTTCGTCCTGTGGCCGAAGATCCGCAGCCCCATCGGCCGGCGTGCTGTAGCCCAGCCGGTGGAGGACGTGGCGCAGCTCATCCGGCAGGGGTGCCTCGAACGGTGTCGCTTGCCCTGTTGCAGGGTGCGTGAGAATCAGACGGGACGCGTGGAGAAAATGGCGGTCCTCTAGTAGCGGCTGGCGGCGGCGACCGTAGACAGTGTCCCCTACGATTGGGTGGCCAAGCCAGGAGAGGTGTACCCTTACCTGGTGTGTTCGGCCCGTGTAGGGGCGAGCCTCCACCAGGGTGTGTCTGGGGAAGAGCCGGATGACGCGGTACCGGGTTCGACTGTATCGCCCCTCCGGGGAAGGCGCCATCTTCTGCCGGTCGGCTGGATCCCGTCCCAGGGGCACCTCAATGATGCCCTCCGGAGGTTGAACCCGTTCGTTGACCAGAGCCAGATACGCCTTCCGGACGTCGCGTCTCCGGAATTGTTCCTGCAGCGCCTCCAGCGCCGCCTCGGTCTTGGCAATCACCATCACACCGGACGTGTCCTTGTCCAGACGATGGACGATTCCGGCCCGATCGGGAGGACCGACATCGGCGATGGGAGGGTGGTGGGCCAGTAGAGCGTTGACCAACGTGCCCCGGGGATGGCCTGGACCGGGATGCACCACCAGGCCAGCAGGCTTGTTGACCGCCAGCAGATGGGGGTCCTCAAAGACGATATCCAGGGACATCTCCTCCGGGATGAGGGCCGGCTCCGATTCCTCAGCGGGGAGAACGACGGTTACCCTCTCGCCCACTCCGACTCGATATGCTGGCTTACGCGGCCTACCGTCGACTTCGACTTGTCCGGCTTCGATTAAGCGCTGGCCCTCGGTCCGGCTGAGATTGGGGACGCGGTCACGCAAGACCTTGTCCAACCGTCTCCCAGGATTATCGACGACGAAGACAAAAGTGGACGAAGCGAGTGAGCGGGATGGGGCGGACTCATTCATCCTGGGCGGTCACCATGGACGCGCTGCCAGAACCCTCGCGCCATTCCTCTCGGAGCAGGAGGAAGACCAATAGAGTAACGCCGACGACGATGGATGCATCGGCCAGATTGAAGACGGGCCATCTTTGGAGCGGCCAGAAGCTTAGATCGATGAAGTCGACGACAACCCCGTCAAAGAGGAGCCGATCGAGCAGGTTTCCTACGGCGCCCCCCAGCTGGAGCCCGAGGGCCAACAAGACGGACCAGTCGTCGTAGGCAAACTGAAAAGAATACCAGAGCAGAGCCGCGACAACTACCAGACCGACCACGATGAAGAACTGGCCAAAGTTGGGAAACAAGCCGAAGGCAATCCCGCTGTTGGTCACGTACGTGACACTGAACACGGGGGCCAGCCAGCGTGACAAGCTTACCGACTGTCCCTCCACGAGGCTAGTTCTGACGAGCTGTTTCGTCACTTGGTCGGCGAGCAGGACCAGCGCTGCGGCTCCCCAGAGGAGCGGCGGCAGGCCCTTCTGTTCCTTCACCTCGGCAGCGCTCGGTATTCGTGTTGGGTCTGGCAGTCGAGACAGTAAACCGCCTGGGGAAGCGCCTCCAGGCGGGCACGGTCAATCCTGACGCCGCAGTCCTCGCAGATCCCGTAGGTTCCGTTCTCCAGCTTGTTCAGGGCTTCCCCGACGCGTTTCAGGGAGAGCTCAACGCGACGCCGGATACCCATGTCCACTGTTTGCTTGAAGGCCTCGCTACCGTCGTCGGCCATGTGGTTGCCATAACCAACGCCTTCGTACTCCTCATTCTCGAGCTGCTCCAGCTGTTCCCGGAGCGCCTCCCGTTCCTCCACCAACTCGCGTCTTGCTCTCTCGTATGAGAAAGGCATGGTTGCCCCCTTTCTTCGATCGCATCGCCCGGCCCCACGGCGGGCCACAGTTACAAGACATGCTATTCTACCGCACTCGTCCGCCTTGACAAGGAGATGGAACGGCGATGGATCTTCGCCGCTAATCTTTACGCACACCGATCTGGATCCAGTGACCTTCAATCTCATCCTCATCGTGGGCGTCGAACTGCTCTTCCTCGCGCAGGCCGGATCTGAGCTCCTCGCTCAGCGTCTCAGCGGCGATGTAATCTTGCCAAGCCTCGATCGCCTGGGTGAGACGCTCGTCGGCTTCGTAGGTGACGACGATCCGATCGTCAAGCTCGAAGTCGGCTTCCTTGCGCAGGCTCTGCACCCGACGTACCACGTCTCGAGCCAGGCCTTCCGCGATGAGATCCTCGGTGAGTTCGGTATCGACTGCCACGGTGACACCGTGGTTGGAGGTCACGGCCAGCCCGTCGCGAGGCTCTTCTCGAACCAGTACCTCGGAGGGATCGAGCTCAACGGTCTTCCCGTCGACTTCCACCTCCACCGGCAATTCCTCCCGCAGCCTGGCGACGGCCTTCCCTGGCTCCTCCATCGACTCGAGAGCTGACTTGACGGCGGGGAATCGATCTCGGAAACGGGGCCCCAGTTTCTGGCTGTCCGGCAAGAGACGATAGGTGATCAAGTCGTTTGTATCGCGGACGAATCGGATCTCCTTGACGTTCAACTCTTCGCGCACCAGATCGACCAATTCGGCAACGAGACCGTTGCTATCCGTTTCCAGATGGACGAGGGCCCGGGCCAGCGGTTGTCGGAGCTTGATGCCCTGGCTGTTGCGGGCTGAATGGCCCTGTGTCACCACTTCGCGCGCCAGAGCCATCTGGGTCAGGAGATGCTCGTCTACCCTGTCCGGGTTGGCCGCGGGCCAATCGGCGTGGTGGACGCTCTCTGGTGCGCTATCGTCAGCAGAACGGGCAAGATTCTGGAACACAGCTTCCGTCACGAAGGGGACCATGGGTGCCAGGAGACGGACGAGCACGGTCAGGACGCGGTAGAGGGTGGTGTACGCGGCCTCTTTGTCGGCGTCCTGTTCGCCCTTCCAGAACCGGCGTCGGCTCCTCCGGACGTACCAATTGGAGAGATCGTCCAAAAACTCCTCAGCCGCCATCGTTGCCGCATAGGCGTCGTAGTTCTCCAGCCGATCGTCTACCCTGGCAATGAGCTGGTTCAAGCGAGCCAGGATCCAGCGATCCAATAAGGGGGTGTCTTCCGGTGCAACCCTGTCCCACGGGCCCTGCGGTCTCCATTCATCGATGTTCGCATAGGTGACAAAGAAGTCATACACGTTCCAGAAGGGGATGAGGAACTGGCGGCGAATCTCATCCGCTCTGCTGTAGCCGAAGAGGAGATTCTTCTCCGGCTTGTGCGAGGAGTACAACCAGCGCATCACGTCGACACCCATCTCGTCAGCTGCCTCATTGAACTCAATGGCGTTTCCCCAGGACTTGTGCATCTCGCGGCCGTCCTCGTCGAGGAGGAGCGCGTAGGAGAAGCAAGTCTTGAAGGGAGGCGAGTCATCAAGGACGGTCGCCATGGCCAGCAGACTGTAGAACCAGTTCCTGAACTGCCCCGGGAACGATTCGCTAATCCAGTCGGCCGGGTACCATCGACGCCAGTACTCGCGGTCAGTTCGGTACCGCAATGTGCTGAAACTGACGATGCCGGCGTCCAGCCAGGGATTACCTACGTCGGGAATACGCTCCACTTCCGCCCCGCATTCCGGACACTGGATGCGCACCTCATCGATCCAGGGCTTGTGGGGCGTGTGCCCTGCAAATTCATCCCACCCGGCCACCGCGCGTTCCTCCAGTTCCTCCTCGTCGCCGATGACCTCGAAATGACCACACTGTTGGCACTCCCAGATGGGCAAGGCGAGTCCCCAGTACCGCTTCTTACTGATCATCCAGTCGTGCATATTGCGAAGCCAGTCGAGCTCTCGGTCTAGCCCGAACGACGGAATCCATCGGATCTGTCTGGTGACATCCATGATGTCGTAGCGGAGTTCGTCCATTGATATGAACCACTCGTCGACCAGGCGGAAGACCAGTTCGGTGGTGCAGCGCCAGCAGACGGGATAGCGGTGGGTGTAGTCGGCGACCTTGTAGAGCAGCTTCTTCTCGCGCAGGCTGCCGAAGATGCGCTCCGGGCTGTCGGCAACGTCGGTCCCGGTGAACGGGCCGAAGCCCTCGACGAAGATCCCTTCTTCGTCAAGCGGGGCAATGGAGGGCAGCCCC
>SKQX01000160.1 GCA_007118795.1 Thermoflexales bacterium
AGATCTGGGTGACGTCCACCGGGGCTGCGGTCGGGCACATCCCGGGCAGACATCCGGTGGATGGCTTAAGTTGAAGCGAACGATAGATGATTGTCGAGGTTCAGAACGTACTTATCCCCAGTATACAACATGCGGGGCTGGAAGTCAAGGGGTCAGCAGCGGCTGTCGTGCCGAACCGCTGACGGCGCTGAGACGGCCTGAGGGCGCTGAGACGGCGAGTCGGCAGCGGCCGGGGCACAGATCCGCCCGGAGCTGCAGATCGGAGGGGGGCGCGAGCAGTCGCAGAGGGGGAGGAACCTCCCCCAACCGCGTTCAACGTCGGCCAGCGCTCAACCCAATCTGCGGAGATCTGCGCAGATCTGCGTCCCATCCTCCGTACCCCCCAGCGCCGGTGCTCGGGTGGCGGTGTTGGGCAGCACACGGCCGGCGTTACCACCATCCAAGATGCGCCTTGCCCTTGCCTCCCAGCGGGCCGTACAGCTCCGTAGGAGCACCCTCGGGCGACGGATGTGCCCCCTGCCACCGATCAATGTTTCATGTCGGATCGAGGTACGTGTCGTGCCTGTGCCGCCTGCCACGTCAATGTGTGGATGTCCCTATAATACTCGTGGCGCTCATCGTCACCTGCTGGAATATCGTATCCATCGAACTCGATCTCACGGCGGAAGAACAGGTCCCAGGTCTCACTACCCAGGAGACAACAACCACCTTCTTTCGATGGCAGCTGTGTCTGAGAGAAGATATCGCCGGGCCCACAGATGTCGCCAATCTCCACCAGACAGATCTGCGTCTCCACAGCGCCGGGACGATGGTAAGGGGCACACAGGGTAATGTGCTTTGTCTCCGTATCCACGCGGATCGAACCAGCTGCGCCGAATACTCCCTCGGGCACGTCATACCCCCAGTACCCGTGGTCTATCTCCTCCAAATCATGCCAATCCAGGGTCCCCTCGCCTTCGATCTCGTACCGGAATTTAATCGCCACATCTTCAGGGGTGTCATAGACTCCAGTGTGTTGCCAACTAAAGGTCGACGACCGAGCAGCCTGATAGAACGGTATCTGGGACCTTATCGGTTCTGTCCCGGGCGTGTCGCGGTAACTGTGAACGTCCGCCCGGATATCCAGCTTCCAGACGAGCTCAACCACAGGTGGCTCAATGATGGAACACCCCCTCCCGTCCTGGACCCACGGCGTTTGATCGGCGGTGGCGCGGATCTCCCACTGGCGCCAACTCGTGATCGGCACCTTGTTGCTCTCCCGCTGGTTGAGCGTCACCAGGACTTCGCCTTCTTTGTCCGGTGTGAAGCCGGCGACCTTGATCCTGTGCTCGGTCCAGGTGTCCACCGGCAGGGGCTCGCCCTGAACGGTGACCTGCCGGTGGTGGGCGCCCGGGTCCTCACCGAAGAGTCCGTGAATGATCAGCTCCTCCGGTTCCTCCTTGATCTCCATCCGCTTGATGCTGGGGGCCAGCAGGCCGAAGCCTCCGTTGAGAGGTGCTGCCACCAAGGTGGACCCCTCAGCGGAGCAATACCCGTAGCCCCTCCCCGGGCCGATGTGGCGAGCGAACACGGACCCGTAATCGAAGGCCCGTTGGGGCGGGTTCTCCGGTCGAAACACATTGGCGCCCAGGAGACGGTCGAAGACGAATCTCGACGTGTCCTGCGCGGTAGCCGGCCGGACACGACCGTTCCACCCCATGACAATGGACACGTTCTTCGCCCGCAGAGCCGCCAAGATGTCGTCGAAGGTGATGCTGGTACAGGCATCGATGTAGACGAGGCTATCCTCGTCGAAGCCGTCCCAGTAGTAGGTGATGAACCGGTGGTTGATGGCGTAGACGGTGTCCGGGCGACCCAAAAAGGACTGCCAGCGCCGGTGAGTGGCCGACATTAGCGCGAGACGGCCGTAGGCCAGGTCCCCCGCGGTAAGAGCACAGGGGGCCTCAGCGGTGTAGAGGGTACTCGTCGACAATGCCGAGGGCCTACCTCTCTCCTTATTCGCCGCCAATCCGTGGGCACGGAGGTATAAGACACCCTCACCACCACCACTTCGTAGCTCCTGGACGCTGGCGTCGCCCACGATGCCCGTGTATCCCGCACTGTCGAACATCGCCTGGATCTGCGGGATCGGGTTCGTCCGGTCGTGCACGCCGCCCAGGGCGTTCAGGAGACGGTATGCATCGCTCACGGGGATGCCGGCGGGAGCGCCAGAGGCCGCCGGAGACAAGCTCTCGCTCGCTGGGAGCAGCATCCAATTGGCCGCGCCGGTGACGGTGCCACTCCTGCCTCCGCCACCGGGTGAGTCCGCCGGAGACCCAGCTGGCGCGAGAGTGGCTTCACCTTCCAGAGGCACGTACGGCTCCTCGAAGATGTACCACGTGACACCGTCGGTGAATACGGCCCATATCATGTCACCGGTGTCGTCCGCAACAGCACTCTCTATCTCCGGATGGGATCCAAGCCGAGCCAGGATGTCGTGCGTCTCGGCCTCGAAGTCCTCGTGGGGCAGGTCGGCGATGAACTGAGTGACGTCCTCAATCACTGCGAGACGTATCTCGTGCGGCAGCGACTCGGCCGGTTCCTCCAGCGCCGGGGCCCGGACGACTAGAGGGAGGAAGACGGTGGCCCCAGCCCCCGCGGCCGCCAAGAGGGTACCAAGACCGGCCAGCGTGATGAGCAGGATGGGCACCGCCATCCACAGCAGTTGTCGTGTTCGCCGTCTCATACTGGGTCTCCTTCGGGGTCTGAGTCCCAATGTCTCGGGCGGCCTACGCCGCCGGCGGTCGCCATGGCGTTCTCGCTGCTCCACGCAGCCCGCACG
>SKQX01000249.1 GCA_007118795.1 Thermoflexales bacterium
CTAGCCTGGGATCTTGGAATCGGTGAGACGGCGGTGCTTTCTTATGCACTAGAGGAATCTGGGTGGACCGTCATCGTGGATGATGCGGCAGCTCGGAAGTGTGCGCAAAGCTTCGGTTTGCCATAAGGGCACCCTAGCGGTGGTCATCCTCGCTAAGCAGCACGGTCTGATCCCCTCTCTGGCCGACGTCCTGCGTTCATTGCTCAAGGGAGGTTTCCACCTTGACGAAGCCATCATTCGCGAGGTGCTGTCGCGAGCCGTGGACGAAGAGTGGGGGTAGGACTGGTGGCCGACCGGGCTCCGCATAATCGTTGACCACATCGCTGAGGGATTGCCTAACCCGGGAACGTCCCCAGTAACCTCACTTGGGCGACGAGCGAGTGGGCCGTCTCTTCGACGACCTCGGAATGCCTTCCGCACGAGGGTTGCACAGCGGATACTCGTCCTCTTTGCGCATCGCTTCGGTGAAGACATCCGTGACCGCTACCGCGATGTTGAAGTTCGGAAGCGCCCCCCCGTCGCTTCGCCACGGCAAATCTCCCCACGTCCGGATGACCGACGCGCAGGACAGCCATCTGCGCACCTCGTCGCCGCCCGCCCTGTTTCAGCCTGCCGCACATAGCTCGTAGACCCGCACAAACGAAAGCGGCCCGCTGGCGACGCCGCCGGTTGACCGCACCTATGGCCTACGGATTCGCCAGCTTAGCCGCTGCTCTTGATATCGGCGATTTCCCGCGTCAAGATCCAGACCGTCTGCCACCGTTCGACCTTCTTCCCCAGGCAGACGAGATCGGCGTTTGTGAGTTCGATCACCGGCGGGTGTCCGTCCCCGGTAGGCAGATGACCCACCAGATGCTCAGCGAGTAGAACTGTGATGCCTCGTGATCGGTCCCCTTTTCTCTATGCATCAAACACTAATGCGATGCTCTCCAGTGTCCGACTGCAATCGGCCGCTGGTCTCACTCCGATAGGACGCATAGCGTCGTATGACCGGAACTCACCGTCTCTCCATAACCATTCTACCAGAAAGATAGGGGCGGAGGATATGAGTTAAGTGAGGGTTCCTTTTCGCTTTGGCTGGAAGGGGTTGGAGTTGAGTTGGGGATAAGGGATGGGCCGACCAACCCGACCGACGCATCGTGCCACTCGGCCGCTCCATCGAAACCCAGCTAGAGACACCTCGAGAAACATGGATGATCACATGGAATGGTGACCATGTTCCGCCGTTGGCCCCGGTAGCTCGAGCTCAAGGCCGGCCCACAGTGGCTGATCTGCTGCTGGAGGATCGGAAGGATGTGGGGCTTGTCTGGCGCGCGCTGGCGATCGTGGCCCAGACGACGGCAGGGATAGCGGTGCTGGTGACGCACCTGCTCCTCTGGCGCCAGGGGCGTGACGAGGGCATCCCACCCACCGTCCCGAGCGTGATGACGATTTCTCGGTAATCACCTCAGGCACGCGGGACGCGTGACTACGGCTGCCCTAATGGGCCGATGTGGTGCATCCCATGGATTGGCCCCCGGCTAGCTGGGTGCCGGGTCGCCTGGACATGAGCCGTGATGGCGGAGGCGGAGCCCGTCGGCACCGCTGAGGCAATCCCATTGGGATAGCCTTCCTGTCTTCATCGTAGCTTCAGTCGTGATCAGGCCAGAACGCGGTGACCATGAGCAGCTGCTAGTACCCCGTCGCTGGGGTCCTCCACTACTCGCGACCTTGACCCTCATCACTTCACGTCGGTTCACTCGCCCCTTCGCGGTGCTGATGGTATCTGAACATCACGAACGGTGCAGTGCGTTTTGGCCTGTCCACAACCAAGATTGCACGCCCTCTCGGCGGATGATATAATGCCCACCGCGCGCGAGGAGGGCCCTATGCAAGAGCGAACAAACCGACAGTGGTTGGCTGCGCTGACTGAACCAGGCCCCGAGCAGGAGCGAGCTCTGGCCGACCTGCGTGACTTCCTGGTGCGAGGCCTCGGCTACGCGATGGCGGATCGGCCTCAAGTGGGCGATGCGGACATCGAAGGATTCGTTCAGGATGCTCTGCTGAAGATCCTGGACAACCTCGCTTCATTCCGTGGAGAGAGCCGCTTCACCACCTGGGCGCAGAAGATCGCGGTTCACGAGGCCTTCACGGAGCTCCGTCGCAAGCGCTGGGAGAACGTATCCCTCGAAGAGATGATCGCCCGATATGATGGCGATTTCACCCCGTCTGTCCTCACCGACCCGGAGCCCTCTCCGGAGGAGCGCCTCACCCAGCGCCGTCTGTTGGATACGGTAAAGCGTCTGATCGTCGAGGAGTTGACCGATCGCCAGCGGCGGGCTATCGTCGGCGTAGTCCTCGCCGGGATGCCGACCGAGGAAGTGGCGCGCCGGATGGGGACCAACCGGAACGCCCTCTACAAGTTGATGCACGACGCGCGTCAGCGCCTCAAGCACTGTATGCAGGTGGAGGGCATCTCCCTTGAGGATGCGCTGACTGCTTTCGAGACCCCGGCTGGTAAGAGATCGAGCACTCATCACGTCTGAGAGATGAAGGGTGGATGATGAAGATCGAATCCAGAAAGGTCAAGCGTATGGTGCGCAACATACTCACCGCACGACCGGACGAGATCGGATGTGCCGAGTGTTTTGAGCGCATGGATCGCTTCGTCGAGATGGAGCTGCAGGGGAAGTGCCCGGCCGAGGCGATGGCCCTGGTTGAGGATCATCTGACCCGCTGCGCCGACTGTCGAGAGGAGTACGAGGCCCTGTTGGAAGCCCTCCGCCACCTGCACGAAGCCTAAGACCGTCGCCCGCTTCGGGTCTCCTGAATGCCCCTGAC
>SKQX01000203.1 GCA_007118795.1 Thermoflexales bacterium
ACGAGTCAGCCCGCGCCAACCGGCCATGGTGTTGTTCCAGGCCATCCCGATACCGACCAGGATGAGTAGGGGAAGAGAGGTCAGCCGCCTGGCCCAATCCGCGTGGAGTCGATGCTGGGAGATGACGTAGACCAGGGGCGGTCCGAGACTCAGCAGCAGCCCGGCGTTCCCCAGGGAGGGCGGCGCCACGTCGAATCGGAGCACCGGGAGGCTAACCAGCAGCAGGCCGATCATCAGCACGTGGGCCACGTATCCGCTGAGATGGAGGAGGGCCATCACCTTCTGCACGGGATTTAGGCGGTGGCTTCGCAGGATCGGCCCCACCAGCTTCCGCAGCGACTGGATCGATCCCTGGGTCCAGCGCGCCTGCTGGCGCTTGAAGGCCGCCAGCTGCGGTGGCAGCTCCGCTGGCGCGTCTACTGTGGGCAGGTAGAGCGCATCCCATCCGGCCAGTTGAGCCCGGTAGCTCAGATCCAGGTCCTCGGAGAGGGTCGCAGCGGTCCATCCTCCGCTCTTCTCGATGCAGGCCTTGCGCCACACGCCAGCGGTGCCGTTGAAGTTCATCAACAGATTGGCCCGGTTTCGACCGGTCTGCTCGACGACGAAATGGCCGTCGAAGGCCATGGCCTGGGCCCGAGTGAAGGGCGAGTAGTCGGCGTTTAGATGGGACCAGCGGACCTGGACCAGGCCGAGGCGAGGGCGATCCAGAAAGTGGGGCACGGTCTTAAGCAGGAAGTCGGGATGGGGCGAGAAGTCGGCGTCGAATATGGCGACGTATTCGCCACGGGCCCGGGCGAGACCCGAGGCGAGGGCCCCAGCTTTGAACCCCTCGCGGTCGGGGCGGCGCACCACCTCGATATCGACACCTCGGTCACGGTGGTAGGCGGCCCGCTGCCGAGCAAGGCGGGTGGTCTCGTCCGTCGAATCGTCGAGGATCTGGATCTGCAGTCGGTCGCGGGGATAGTCGAGGGCAGCTACGGCGTCGATGACCCGGTCGACGACCTGATGCTCGTTGTAGGTCGGCACCTGAACGGTGACGGTCGGGAGAGCGCCCCGGTCGATCGGGGGCGCCGCCGGTTCCTCGTCGCGATGGCGGAGGTAGAGGACGGCCAGGAGGATGGCGTTCAATCCGTATGCCGCCAGCCAGAGGGCGATGACGGTGTAGGCGATGGCGAGCAGCATCACGACAGGCCAGGGAGATCAGATGCCTGCGTCGTTTCGGGAGGGCTTGTTGACCTAAGCAGACGCATGGGGCGCGCTTGAAGGGGTTGTGGCGCCGAACGGAGCCCCCCGAGGTCGATGGAAGTCCCGTACCTGGCAATGGTGGCTCGGACGATCCGCAGGTCCTTATTCTCGATGACCGATTCCTTGGATCCTGGGTGGGTCTCGGCGTCGCTATCGATGACAAGCAGCTGGGTCACGGTGTTCCCTCGATCTGAGTGTTGGCATTCTTGGAAGACTATACCTTGATCGAAGGGGCAAGTCAACCGCCGCGCAGGGCTTTATCATTTTTCGAGTCTGTGCATACGCTGCAACAAGATGTTGCAGCGATCGGGGTCGATTGGGCCGAAGGTTTCCCTGAAGGACCATGAACAGACCCTGTTGCGGAGGCGTGAAGACTGATCACCGCATGATCGAATGAGCTTGGGGTGTCGTTGAGCGTGGCTGTTTGAGAATGATAAAGCCCTGACCGCCGCGCTGAAGCTGGCTGGCGGTGTGGGGTAGTGGAGATGAAGCCCCCTCACCCTAGCCCTCTCCCCCTGGGGGAGAGGGGACTGGGCGAATGGGACCGTCGAGCTCTGCCTCACCTCCGGGGCGAGAGGGGACTTGAAGGCTACGGCGGCCGGGTTGGGCTTGGAGGTTTCTTCGGTCCTCGGTGGTGCGTGGCTTGGCTGTGCGAGGCGAGCACCGTGGATAGGGCGGGATGAAGATATCTGGCCCCCGGCTTGACATAAGCGGGAAAGGAGGTTACACTATATGCACGGACAGCGATATAGGAGCCGGTGGGGCGCATTCCGGGATGCGACCTGCAAGGGATGCGTTGCCAAGAGAGACAGCGTCTGCTAGAATATCGTTATTGGCTGGGCGGAGTGCCTGTCCATTTGTGGCTTGGGGCGATGCGTCGGGTTGAGTCCGTTTGTGCGCCTTGTTGGTGTGATGATGGATATCTTTGGACCGGCTCACCGATTCTCGTCCTGTGAGGGTCAGGATGTTGACATTAGCTCTATTGGACTGTGCGAGGGAAAGGGTCTTCGAAGGCCTCCTAGTCTCACAACCGCATTTGTCATTCCGAGGAGCGCCAGCGACGAGGAATCTCGGTCACCTTGACCAACAACAATTCGCGCGTGAGCGCTCCTGGGCCGGCCAGGACGCTCTCATGGTCGATGTGCGGTTGTAGGACTAGTTCTCCGCCCCCTACCCTAAGACCAAACTGTACTGGGCTGGAGTGGGGGGCTGCGGCAGTTCGATGAGAAAGCGCAGGGCAGCACGACGGGGACCCCGTTGTTGGATGATGGTGAACCGTATGGTGGCCTGTGAGGAACGCAGGCATATAGGTGGTTGATGCTGTATTGGATGGCTAGAGGAGCTTCTTCAATGGATCGTAGGCAATGGTCGCTCTCGTTCTTGGCGGTTTCGCTCGTGCTCATCCTGGTCTCTGGGCTGGTCGGTTGTGGATCGACCTCGGTGGAGGAGCCCGAACCGGAACCGGCAGAGCCGGTGGTGCGCGCGCTGTTCTTCTGGGCCGACACTTGTCCGTTCTGCCACATGGTGATGGACGAGTACTTTCCGGTGTGGGAGGAGGAGTACGGGG
>SKQX01000051.1 GCA_007118795.1 Thermoflexales bacterium
ATCGTGCTACTGCGCGAGCGGGAGAACAGTCCCATCGCTGCAGCGGTGGCGCCTGGGAATCAGGATCTGGGGGTGATGCTGCCGTACACGCCCCTCCACTATCTCCTACTCGACCCCCGCAACGATTTCCCTCCCGCTCTGGTGATGACGTCCGGCAACTACTCCGAAGAACCCATTGCCACGGGCAACGAGGAGGCGATGGAGCGGTTGACCCCTCTGGCGGACGCCTTCTTGCTGCACGATCGTGAGATCCACGCCCGCTGTGATGACAGCGTCACCCGGATTTTCGATGGAGAGGAACTGCCCATCCGACGCTCGCGAGGCTATGCTCCCTACCCGGTCCACCTCCCTTTTGCTGTGAACCAGGTCCTGGCGGTCGGTGGGGAGCTGAAGAACACCTTTTGCCTGACGCGCGATCGATACGCCTTCCTCAGTCAGCATGTCGGCGATATGGAGAACTATGAGACGCTGCGTTTCTTCGAGCAGATGGTGGCGCAGTTAGCCCGAACCTTTCGGGTGGCACCGGAAGCCGTAGCTTGTGATCTCCATCCAGGCTATCTCACCTCCAAGTACGCGCAGCGGCTAGTATCCGGTGGTGCCGGTGACCTGGGGATTGATGCTTCTGACTTGAGACTGATCAAGACCCAGCACCACCACGCCCAGGTGGCGTCGTGTATGGCGGAACATGGTTTGTTAGGTGAGCGCCCCATTATCGGGGTTGCCTTCGACGGCACCGGGTACGGCACCGATGGCGCCATCTGGGGTGGCGAGTTCCTGGTCATGGACTACTTGTCCTTCCGGCGCGCGGTCCACCTTAAGTACGTGCCGCTCCCGGGGGGCGATGCCGCCATCCGCCGGCCGTACCGGATCGCGCTCGCATATCTCTGGGCTGCAGGCGAGCCCTGGGACCAAGCGCTGCCGCCGGTGCGAGCCGCATCTGAGCAAGAGCGAAGGATCTTGACGCAGCAGTTAGAACGCCGGGTGAACACGGTTGACACCTCGAGCAGCGGTCGCCTCTTCGACGCCGTCTCATCCCTGGTTGGGGTGCGTCAGACGATCAACTACGAGGCCCAGGCTGCCATCGAGTTGGAGACAATGGTCGATCCAACGATAGGAGGCGCCTATGAGTTTGACCTCGGCGACGAGATCGACTCCGCGCCGGTCATCCGCGCCGTGGTCGCCGACGTTAAGACCGGTGTGCCCCCTGCGGTGATCGCAGCCAGGTTCCATCAAGGGATGGCCCAGATGATAGGCGACGTCTGTGTCCGTCTCCGGGAGGAGACCGGTCTGGACGAGGTCGCCCTATCCGGCGGAGTATTCCAGAACGTTACCTTGCTTGAGCGAGTTCTCCCTATCCTCCGCGCCAACGGCTTCACCATCTACACCCACCACCTGGTGCCTCCTAACGACGGGGGACTCGCCTTGGGCCAGGCCGTGATTGCGGCGGTTAGGAGCCGCACATGTCACTGACCGATAGATTCCGAGATCCACAAGCCGCCCGCTGGGTGGTTGAGAAGATCCGCGCCCGGTCAAATCGCCCGGTACGGTTGATGGAGTTTTGCGGAGGCCACACCCACGCTATCCTCCGTTTCGGCATCCCGTCCCTGCTGCCGGAGACGGTGGATCTCCGCTCTGGCCCCGGATGTCCCGTATGCGTCACTTCGGCCGAGGACCTGGATCACGCTATCGCCTTAACCGAAGTCCCGCAGGTGATGCTGACTACCTTCGGCGATATGATCCGCGTCCCCGGAAGTCGGACGTCGCTAGCCCAGGCCAAGGCCAACGGGGCGGACGTGCGCGTGGTCTACTCGCCCCTCGATGCGCTCCAGGCGGCCCGTGAGAACCGCCATCGACCGGTGATCTTTCTGGGCGTCGGGTTTGAGACCACAGCTCCCATGGTTGCGTCGGCAGTGTTGACAGCGGATGCGGAGGAGCTGGATAACTTCTTCGTCTTCAGCACGCACAAACTGACTCCACCGGCGACGGTCGCCATTCTTGATGCAGGGGAGGTCGCGCTGGACGGGATCATCGGCCCCGGCCACGTCACCACCGTCATCGGCTCTCAAGCCTGGCGCTTCCTTGCTGACGAGTACGCGATACCATGCGCCATCGCTGGCTTCGAGCCGTTGGACCTTCTGCGCGCCATCCTGGCGCTGGTCCGAATGGCAGAGGAGGACGATCCTGCGATCAGCAACACCTACGCCCGCAGCGTGAAGGCTGGGGGGAACCCCGCGGCCCAACGAGCCATTGACCAGGTTTTCGAGGTGACTACCGCCAATTGGCGCGGGCTCGGTATGGTTCCGCGGAGCGGTCTGCAGATCCGGGATGCGTACCAGCGCTTCGACGCGCGGTGCGCGTTCTCAGTTGCCCCAACACCCGCCGTCCGTCCTTCTGGCTGCCGCTGTGGAGAGGTTCTGCGCGGTGTGCTCACGCCCCCGCAATGCCCTCTCTTCGGCAAAGCTTGCACACCGAGGAATCCCATTGGCCCCTGCATGGTTAGCGCCGAAGGAGCCTGTGCAGCGTACCACCAGTATGGAGCCTACCCATCTTGAGCGAGCCTGCTGCTGCCGCTGGGAGAACGGCGTGGATCCAGGGGAGACTTTGGCACCATCTGGGGTGGTATCGAAGCGAGGGATCTCAGTGATTGACACAGATCTGGAGAAGCTGATGGGCAACACGCACGCAGAACGTGGTGACGCCCGTGAAGGGATGAGCTAACGGGTCATGGAAGATGTCATTCGGCTGGCCCACGGTGCCGGCGGCAAGATGATGAACGACCTGATCCGCGAGATGTTCGCCATCCCCCTGGA
>SKQX01000061.1 GCA_007118795.1 Thermoflexales bacterium
CAGAGTACACCGGCTGCCCCAGTACTCCGCTGTCACCGGCCCTATGACCAGCGATCTCTCGGACCGGGACTCCTCGCAGCCTGGCCCAGCTCAGCGGTTGGTTGGGGGCAGTCCATCCTGCACAGACTCGCCAACCCTCGGGCTCACGTTCTCGGAGCCGCCACCGCCCTCTTGACCAGTCCCACGATATACTGGATCAACTGACGACGGCTACCACGCCCGCCGCCGCGTATCCGACGCTGGGTTGGAAGCTGAACGGCCAGATTACGCACCCGGCGTAAACCAGCCCGGTTCAGACGACCGTCGCCGCGAGCGTTCCCATCCCGCGCAGAATCTCTCTCGCCATCGTTCCCCCTAGCCGCTCCGTAGGCCTGGCCACCTATTCACGGGCCCTGAGATGTGGTCGTCCCCGAGAAGGCGGACAGATCGGCACCCTCTACCGCGGGCTCCGTCGATCCGCGCGCTACCAGGCCCGGACGTAGCTTCTTGTTTCTCCCACCTCCTGAAATCCGAGCTTCTTGTAGAACCGCCGCGCGATCCAGTTCTCCGTGGCTGTGTCCGTGTGCAGGGTACGATAGCCCTTACCGAGCAGGAACTTGACCAGCAGCCTCAAAAACTCGGCGCCTATGCCCCGGCCGCGGAAGGGTTCGTCCACGCCGATCCAGGACAGGTAGGCTGTGTCGGGGGTGAAGCCGTCCGTCAGCTCATCCACGTGTCTGACACGCGCACCACCAACGGGCTCCCTGCCCAGCCAGATGTCAAACCTCTCGCCCTTCGTCTCCGCGGTCGTGCGGATCCAGACGGACGAGTCCGCCACCAAGGGAACACACTCCAGATCCCGCACACAGTAGACGTTCTTATGCTCGACCTGGAACCCCTGTCTCCTCAAGAGCCGGTGCACGTGACGCTGGCTATGGTGGAGCTTCCCGTGGTGAGCCGTGCAGCTCATGCCGAGGGCGTGGTAGAAGGCGTGAGTCCGGCTGAAGCGCGCCAGCCGGTCATCAGCTTCAGCCAACAACGCCTCGCCTGCCTTGTCGTGGCCCTCCCGGAAATAGAGCTGACGGACGACCCCGATCTGGGGATTCCGGTACCTTTTCCCCCTCTCATCCCAGGCGAAGCGCGGCTGACCATACTGGACAAACCCGACCACCCGTCCCCGATCCGTCGCCAGGACGGTGTGCAGGTCCTCGAACATCGGCTCGCCATCGCTCGCGTCGTGGAGCAGGCATGTCTCCCATACGCGGGGGGATACGGGAAAGAAGTACGGAATGTCTCTTCCCAATCGTTTCCAGCACTCGAGTAAGCTTTCGAGGTCGCTCTCCCGATACTCCCTGATGTCCCACATCGCGTCCCCCCTGCGCCCGATCAAAGCCGCCGATAAGATAGTGGCAATCTGGCGCTTCGGCGAAGCTAACTCAGTACGGCGGCTCCGCGGGCCCGCAGTAGCCGCACATCCCCACCCTCGGTGAGTTCACGAGCGGCACCGGCTCTTCGTAGTCGTCGTGGGGGTGTTCCTCGGCGTGCTGATCGCAGAAGGTTCCCCATTCATCGTGCTCAATCAGGCACTCTAAGCACAACCACGACGCTGACTGCCCACACTCGATGCACAGGTCCTCCGGTGGCTGATTGCGTGCCATCAAGGTAATGGGATATCGCGTCAGCGGCTTCCCTCTCCGGGTCCCCGCCACCTTGATCAACGTCTCCGACGTGGTCCCAAAGTCATAGATGTGAGTCAACTCCAACCCTTGCTCAAAGACCTCCCTGGCACGCTTCGCTTTCGATATCTCGCGACCTCCCCAGCCCCCGACAGAAAACCGGCTCAAGTGCCCGCAGCACTCCAGCCACATATAGCGTAGATAGTGGTCGAGATCGTCCAGAGTCGCCGATCCCCTCATCTCCAAATGGAGCCAGAAACTCCCCTCCCAGGCATCCTGCACCTGGAGGTGATAGAGCGTCTCGTCCTTTCGAGGGCCCGAGTTGGCCTTCATAATGGCCTCCTGGCGCTCCGAGCAGGCACCAAGATGGCGCACCAAGCCCCCTCTGGTCATCTCCCGACCGCAGAAAACACACTCCCCTCGCGTCTGCTGCCTCCGTGGCATTGGTAACTCACCTCCCTATTGGAACGATTATGCTGGCGGCGTGACCAGCGGGTCCCGGACACTCCGCAGATGGACCTGCACTCAGCTCCTCGCAGTGACTGAATCCTGACACAAACCCTGGTCGCCGATAACCACCCCTCTTCGTGACCCACGGCGGACGCGCCAAGCCGCCCCCTTGCACTCGAAATCTGCGGGCAGCCAGGTCGCTCCCCGTCGTAGGCATCAGCGCCGATGTGATCTCGCCATCCTCTCCCACGCGCATGATACCACAATTCCAAACCAGACGGAAGGGATCTGCTAAACGGCACCTCGATCAATGATAGTATACACCCGTGGGCCAACAAACTCAAGGCTGGCGATCACCCAGACCATCAGAAGTAGGATGCAGGTTGGCAGGGGTAATGAGGGGATCAGGCACCGGGCCTCCGTCGCCTTGGGCCTTCCTTCATCGGCGGGCCCGCAGCGGTTGGCCGGACAGCCCGGTTGATTGGCGCCCCATTCGACTTCAAGGTATCATCAATTGGTATGAAGAAGTCGCGGGTGCTTCTCTTGATTATCCCCATGGTGCTGCTGGGGTCCGCCCTGGTATCGCTACCGACCGTCATCCGGGCTCTGCCAGGGCGTTACGCCGTCTACCTGCCCGCGCCCCTGCTGGAGCTTCGTCGGGTGGACCAC
>SKQX01000007.1 GCA_007118795.1 Thermoflexales bacterium
AGGCTCCGCAGGCCCTCTCCGCCATCCGCTTCTTCATCGCCGTTGTACCGGCCGTCATCCTGGTCATCGCCGTTGTGCTGGCCTGGCGGTACCCGCTGACGCGCGAGGAGCATCGAGGCATCCAGAGAGAGCTGACCCGGCGGCGCGCGATCCCTACGGACCCTGGATTTGACAGCAGTTGAACCCTGCGCAGACAGTGGACGGTGGCCCCACATCAACGAGGCTGACCAGAGAAAAGGTCCCGTCGTCCACTAGCCCTATCATCTACCTTTGAAGAGCTACGCGCCGCTGGACAAGGAACTGAACTTCGAACCGGGCCGCCCGGCTGGATCCCCCCGCCGCAGGATGACGGCGCAGTTGCGGTGCCGAATCCAGCCCGGCGACGGGTTCGGCTTAATGTAACCTACAGGATCCCCACCTGACTGTGGTCGCCCAGAGTCAGCTTGTACGCCTTGGGCTTCATCGGCGAACGGACCAGGTGAACGCTCCGCCCGATAAGGCTGTCCTGGATGCGGGCCGGTATGTCGCGGATGACGCTATCCTCCAGGACGATGGCCCGTTCGATCTCACTCCCTTCGATCTCCACGTCGTGATAGATGGCCGTAAACGGGCCGACGTATGAGTTGACGATGCGAGTCCGCTCCCCGATGATCGACGGCCCGCGAACCACACTGTTAATGACTTCAGCGCCCTTCTCCAGCGTAACCCGGCCATCCACCTCCGAGTCCCGATCCACGTATCCCTCGATCCGGGGGGTCAATCCGTCAAGGACCAGCCCGTTCGCCTTTAAGAGCTCATTCGGCTCTCCCGTGTCGATCCACCAGCCGCGGTGGACGTAGGGGTAGACCTTGAAATCGTTCTCGACCAACCACTGGATGGCATCGGTGATCTCCAGCTCCCCTCGCCAGGACGGCGTGATGCTGTCCACCGCCTGATGGACGTAGCGATCGAACATGTAGATGCCTACCAACGCCAGATCGGAGCGCGGTTCCGACGGTTTCTCCACGAGACGGACCACGCGACCCTCGCCGTTCAGCTCGGCCACTCCGTACCGCTCCGGATGCTCCACACGAGTCAGGACAATCTGCGAGTTCCATTCCGATTGCTGGAACTGCTGGACCAAGTCACCAATGCCCCCCTGAATGACGTTATCACCCAGGAACATCACGAAAGGTTGGTCCTCCAGGAAATCCCGACTCACCTTGACCGCGTGGGCCAGGCCCAGAGGGTTGTCCTGATGGATGTACGTGACGTCGACATCCCAGCGGCCTCCGCGTCCTACGGCGGTCTTGATCTCCTCGGCCGTGTCACCGACGACGATCCCAATGTCGTCGATGCCCGCGTCACGGATGGCCTCGATCACCCGGAAGAGTATGGGCTTGTTAGCAATAGGGATGAGCTGTTTTGCGCTGGTGTATGTCAGCGGGTAGAGGCGCGTCCCCTTGCCGCCACTCAGGACAAGACCCTTCACGTGCTTATCTCCTTTCGCGTCATCGCTCTTGTCAAGCCGGCCCAGAGGAACGGGCCACCTGCGTCAACAATAGTCACCGGGCCTCTCACAACCCGGCGTCACCGGACCTGGTTGCACGTCGGAGCAGGACCCACCGGTCCCCGACGGGGTGACGGCCATCCACAACCTGGTCAGTACCCGCTCAACGTGACGTTCCGACTCACCTCGTTGAGCACAGCACCCAGGATGCGAACGTGCACACGCTCAAGCAGCTCCTTGGCGCGCGCAGCGTGATCCCGCCGGGTGCGACCGGCCGAGACCACCAGCAGGACACCATCGACCTTCGTCCCGAGCACCGCGGCGTCCGTCACCGCCACCACCGGCGGCGCGTCGAAGAGAACGATATCGGCACGGTCCTTCAGCACGCCGATGACCCGCTCCATCCTACCCGAGCCCAGGATATCCGCCGGATTCGGCGGCAGCGGTCCGCTGGGCATCAGCCGGAGATTCTCAACACCCACGTCCAGGAGGGGTGGTTCGTCCACCGCTTGCTGATCAAGGATCATGGTGGTAAGACCACGCCCGTTGGAGACATCGAACAGCTCATGGAGTGTCGGACGGCGCAGATCGGCATCCACCAGAATCGTCCGGCGCTCCCCCTGGGCCATGGTGACCGCCAGATTGGCCAGAACCTGGGTCTTCCCCTCCCCCGGACCCGCTGAGGTGACCACCAAGGTCTCAACCGGCCGGTCGAGGGCACCGAAGAACGTGAGATTCGTGCGCAGCGTACGATAGGCCTCGGCCGCCGTACTGCGAGGCTGCGTCAGCGTGATCAAGTCGAGTCGTTCAGCCATCCTACCTCCCTCCCATAACACACCGTTGCACTCGCATCACCTGTTGGAGGGGATAGCACCGACGACGGTCAAATCCAGTTCGCGCTCAACGTCCTGAGGGGTGCGGATGACCCCCGCTTCCAGCCACTCCAGGAAGAAGACGACCACACCCGCTATGACCAGGCCGAAGACAACGCCGGAGGCCAGCATGATTCTCCCGCTGGGCGGCCACGACTGGCCATATCGCGGCTCATCCCGGAGGATAGCTTCGACTCGGTCCTCCTTGCGGAGCTCTGTGTTCTCCGAATCGCGCCATTGGACGAGCAGATTGGCCCACGTGCGGGCGATGTCGTTGGCCTGGTCGCCGTCATAGTCCTTTACCTGAATGCTGATGACCATCCGGTCGTCCTCGGCGGCGAAGTTCGTGTTCGCGTGCAAGCCCTCGGGCGTCATGGGTAACTGTAACTCGTCGATGACCCGTTGCGCCCAGGTGTACGAGTCTGCCACCGTCATATAGGGTCGCAGGAATATCTTGGCGGACTGGGCCAGTCCAAAGTCAGGCCGGGCGGGGTTCACAATCACCTCCGCCGTCGAGGTGTACTCGGGGTACTGCAGCTCGCTGAAGACCAGTCCACTGGCTGCCGTCACGACCACGGCAACGGCGATGATCCACCACCGCTTCCGGAGAATCCGAATGTAATCATTGAACTCCATATCGATACCTCCTCTCACGAGCGTGCCATTCTACCATGTGAATGAGCATTCAACAACGGCCGGCGAAAGATGGACGCACACCAGGGGTCCACGGGCGGACCCGAGGACGGAGGCTCCCAACGCGATCCTCGGTCCTCAGCGAGTTCCAAGCCAGAGTTCATACCGTCCAAGGTGTGGTCTCACCTCATCCCGCGCTCAGTCTGTCATCGCCCCACGGGCACAGGCGAAAGCGCTTCTCTCGTAGCCCTCACCGCCGCGGTATGCGCCCCACCACTTCATAACCAAGCTCCTCCAGTTCCTGGACTTCGTGCACTGTAGGGTCCAGGTAGTGCCACAGAAACGCCAGACCCGCCCCCACGAAGAGTGCCAGGCCGATCCTGATCCCTGGCTCCGTCAACTGGGCGCGCAGACTGGGCGGCAGGGCCGCCGGCGCGGGGTTGTCCAGCAGGCGCACCGCAGGCTCAAGATTAGCAATCTGCGGGAAATAGGCCCCGCTGTTCTCGATCAGCTCATCGGCCACCGCCTGAGCCACCCGCGCGGCCTCGTCGGCGTCGGACCAGGTGAGGTAGACGACCAGAATCGATTGGGCATTGTCCGTTACGATGGCACGCTGAACAGCTCCAGCCGACGTATCGACCGCCTCTGGGCTCAAACGTCCCGCCACGCCCTCGGCGAAGACGCCGGTCTGGGCCACATCCGCAAGACCGTTGGCGATATACTCCGAGGTGAGCCAGGGGTAGTACCGATCGTAGTCCGTGCTCAACCCCGCTGGGCTGGTACCGGCTGCAAAACGCATGACCACCTGGTAAACGGTCGGAGGCGATGTGTAAGTTGCACCCAAAAAAACGAGCACCACGGCCATTGGGGCGAGCACCAGCCACCAGCGCCGCAGCAAGATCTTCCCATAGCTTCTCAGTTCCATCCCGCTCCTCCCCCCTAACCTCCCACCCGCTCCTGGATGAACCGGCTCAGCCGCTCCCGGAACACGGCGACGTCGAAACGCTCTGCGTTAGCGCGACACGCATCCGGGTCCACGGCGTCCGCATCGAAGGCCAGGACGCAAGCAGCCAGAGCGTCGGCTGTCTGCTGGTGGAAGAACTTCCCCGTTTCGCCTTCGATCACAGTATCGAGCGTGCCACCAGCTCCGTAAGCAATCACGGGGCGCCCGGCGGCTTGAGCCTGCACCGGTGCGATGCAGAAGTCCTCGACCCCGGGCAGAATGTAGGCCCGGCACCGGGCGAACAACTGCGGCAAATCCCTGTCGGGGACGTAGCCGAGGAAGGTGATCGTCGGCCCTGCCAGCGCCTCCAGCGATTCACGGTCCCGCCCATCCCCAGCAATCACTAGCGGGCGCCTCAGCTCGTTGAACGCCCTGATGGCCAAATCGATCCGCTTGTACGGGACGAGGCGAGACACGATGAGGTAGTAGTCCTCGTGATCGTCGATAGGACAGAAACGGCGGGTCTCCACCGGTGGGTGGATGATCGTCGAGTCCCGATCGTAGTAGCGGCGAATGCGGTCCTGTATCTCGCGAGAGATGGCGATGAAGTGATCGACCCGTTGGGCCGCGCGATAGTCCCAGCGGCGTAATGCGCTGATGAAGGGGCGTAGCATCACTTTCAGAGCGCGAGGCAGCGTCTCTCGGGCCGCGTAAGAATCGAAGTCCCAAACGTACCGGGTAGGGGCTAGGCAGTAGCACACGTGAATCCCCGCACCGGTCCTCACTCCGTGACAGAAACCCGACTTGTTGCTCACCACCAAGTCGTGGCCCGAGAGGTCCAAGCCGCCGAAGGCCAACGGGTAGAAGGGCAGATAGGGCTGGTGGTGGCGGTAGATCCCCGGCAAACCGTCCATCCATGTGGGTCGAACGTCCCACCCCTGGTAAGCAACGGGCATTCCCGTGCGCCAGTACATAGACGTGTAGATCGGTGCCCCGGCCCACATCGAGGTGAGTGCTTCCAGAACGTCCTCCGCCCCGCCCATCTGATTCAGCCAATCGTGCACCAAGGCTACGCCGTTCGCCGATGACGTTTGATGAAGCGAGGGATGCGCGTGCGCCCTCATACCCCGTCCACATCCTTCTTCGCCAGCTGTCTTGTGCTCCCCCGCATAGGCCGCCAGCTCACACGATGAACGGGACAGGGCCCCAGGCGCAGCATCGCCTCCCGATGCTGTGGGGTTCCGTAGCCCTTATGCTGGGCAAAACCATAGCCTGGGTACTCCTCATCCAGCTCGATCATCAGCCGATCCCGCGCTACCTTGGCCACGATGCTCGCAGCGGCCACTGTGAGACACCGCCTGTCCGCCTTGGGGAGCGAGCGCTGGAGCAGATCCAGCCCGGGCAGCTCCACCCAGTCCACCAACAAGGCTCCCACTCGCTCCCCCAGCCCGGCTACCGCGCGCTCCATCGCCAGGCGGGTCGCCGGCACGACGCCCCAGAGGTCAACCTCGGCCGGTTCACCCCAGCCGATCCCGACGGCTAACGCCACCTCACGGATGGTCGGCAGCATCTCCTCCCGACGTTCCGCAGTCAGCAGCTTCGAGTCCTGCACCCCACTCAGCAAGTCGGGCAGCTCGTCACAGTCCAACGGCAGGACCACGGCTCCCGCGCACACCGGACCCGCCCACGCCCCGCGGCCCGCCTCGTCGAGACCAGCGACATAACGGTGACCGGCGGTTCGCAGGGCGTACTCCTCGGAGAGATCCGGAATCGACGAGTTGGTCATGGCTTAGATGGGTCCAAGCGAGACAGAAGTTGTGTTTTACGGTTGACCGGCACGAAGGAAGTGGGCCGCTATGGCGTATCGTACAGCCCTTTGAACTCATTGAGTCGAACGCGCAGGACCTCCCTCATCATCTCGATGGACTCGCGGAGATACCGTCCCACGGCGCCGGTCTGATCCTTTGTGTCGCTCTCATCCCGGTTGAGCCATCTCACCTCAACCTCCTTGAGCCCGTACCCGGCTTTGTTCCACAGATGCAGAAGCTCCACATCGTATGCGGACACCTTCCACCCGTGGGGTCGATCACTCTGCTTGAAGAACTCCAGCCGCGGGAAGACCGCCAAAGCGGCCTCACGGCGGCATGACTTGAAGCCACACTGAGTGTCGCTGATTTCGCGGAGCAAGCACGCTCGACGAAGGGAGCGAAAAACCACGCTGCCAAGCCTTCTGAAGGGGGAGAATCCCTCGCGCTCAAGACCCCGAGAGCCGATCACCACGTCGCAGCCCCTGCCGTACCAGGGAAGCAGCTTCTCCAGTTCCTCCAAAGGCGTCGACTGGTCCATGTCGGTGAAGAGCACGATCTCCCCCCGAGCCGCCCGTATCCCCGCCCACACCGCAGCGGGCTTGCCACCATGGAGAATATCGACTAATGAGATCTCTGGTTTGTCCCCGGCGAAGTCAGCGATCAGGCTTCTGCTGTCATCAGTCGATTGGTCATTGACGACGATCAACTCCCAGCGATAATCTTGGGCCGCCAGGTACCCGTAGACCTCCTCAAGCACACCTCGCTCGAGGTTCTTCTGTTCATTGTAGCAGGGGATGATGACCGACAAATAAGGGTTCATATGCTCCCGCTAGACCCTCGAACTCCCTGAACCGGGACCAGGTACGATGAGACAGTGGCTATGGGCAATCAAGATCATGATACCCACTCTATGGCTCTTCGTCAATGCCGGTCAGGATCTGCTCCAGATAGAGGCGATCCACCGAACGTCGGCGCTGGACAGACCGCCGTTTCGGCAGCATCCTGGGAAGACCGGTGACCATACCCAACATCTGCCCTCTCAGCCGCGCCCGAGCTTCAGCCCCGCGCCAAGCCGCTGCGGCCTCCCCGGCCATCTGCAGCTGCCTCATCAACACCGCACGCCAATAACGCCGCCAGAGATCACTCGGGTAGTCCTTGATCAGGATGTATATGCTGTTCCGACCGTCGTAGAAGCTCGCCGTCGTCCCACCACCCGTGGCACTCAGCTTGTGGTACACGACAGCCCGCGGGGCGTAGACGCAGCGCCAGCCGGCGAGCTGCCCTCGCCAGGCCAGGTCCACGTCCTCGCACGAGTAGAAGAACGCCTCGTCCAGGAGCCCTATCTGCTCCAACATGGTGATCCGGTAGGCAGCGCTGCCACCACAGGCACCGAAGACATACTCCTCTTCGTCGTACTGTCCGTTGTCGCGCTGCCAGACCCCGCGATTGCCCGGCACGCCATCCACGCGGTAGAAATCACCCGCCGTATGGAACCTGTCGCGGCGCTCATAAAGCAACATCTTGGACGCCACCATCCCCGCTTCAGGATGGCGCTCAAAGGCAGCCAACACCTCCTCCAGCCAACGGGCGTCGACCTCGGTATCATTGTTCAGCAGGGCAACGATGCTTGATCGAGCGGCGCGGATCCCGGCATTGCACGCGCCGGCAAACCCGCGGTTCTCACCCAGGGCCAGCACGTGCGCCTCCGGGTACTCCCGTTCCAGCAATCGGAGTGAGCCGTCAGCAGAACCATTGTCCACCACCAACGTCTCGGCATCCTCCACGGTCTGGCGGCGCAGGCTATCCAGACAGACCGGAAGATGGTCGGCACCGTTCCAGTTGGGCACTATGACCGAGATCGTCGGTGAAGGGTGGTCCACGTTTCACGCACTCCCACTTAACCCTGAGTGACGGCTCGCGTATCATACCATCCAGAGGGCGTAGGCGCCACCCTGGGCTTGCAGGCCCTTCGCCGCACGCGGACAAGCGTCCGGGGTGGTAGAGACTCGACGACCAACCAACTGCATACCACCGACCCCGGAGAAGGTGTCCGGGGCAGAAACCGGGCTGGAACACAAGGGCGACGTGCTGTCTGAGAGCGCGCTGGGCCGACACAGGCTGCTGACCGACGCACCCTCCAAGATGAGGGCAGCGATCGAGGTCCGATGCCCCCTGACGTCTTTGTGGCTTCGCTCGGTGGATGTGTGGCCGCACCCCTGCCGGACTACTGCAATCGGGCCGACCTGGACACCCATGGGCTGGTGGGCGACGTCGCCTGCGAGAGTGTGTCGGAACGGCCTCGACTCGTGGACGTGCGCGTCACCATCGACTTGCCCCACGCTGACGTTTCCGGAAAAAAGAATGCCATCAAGCGCGTCGCCGACCGAACCCTTGCATCAGACGATCTGCACCCTGGAGCAAGTCGATGTGGAGACCTGCGGCAAACCCGGCTAGACTGTCAGACCACCAGCGAGGAGATCCCCCAACGTTAGGAGCGCGACACACCGCCCTTGGCGGTGAGCACAGCGGATGCGGGAGGGAACTGGGCACCACCGCCCTTGTCCGGGCCAGACCCTCACGGGTCCGTGCCTCGATGCTCCCCCTTGCGCACCAGGACCTGCGCGATCCTGCGGTCCGCCGCAGACATGGGCAGCTCGTCCAGATCTGACGGGAACACCCAGCGGAAGTCAGCGCAGTCAAGACAGCAGGGCTGACCGCCTATCAGCCGGCAACAGAAGGCGTGCAGCGTGATGCTGAAGTGGGTGTAGGCATGCTCCACAACGGTCAGGGGGGAACCCACGCCCACGGTCACACCGAGCTCCTCTTCCATTTCACGCATCAGACAAACCGGCAGACTCTCGCCGTCCTCGCACTTGCCCCCCGGAAACTCCCACAGACCCCCCAGCATGTCGTCCAGCCTCCGCTTTGCCACCAAGATCGCTCCATCGGCGCCAATAGTCACAGCAGCAGCGACATCGTAGTGAGGTCGCTTACCCCGCGGGCGCCTCACCGGCAGCGCCTCCTGTTCGTTAGCTGCGCGAGCCCCACATAGATCAGCTACCGGGCAGAGCTGACACGTTGGATTTCGACTCGTGCAGACCGTCGCACCAAGCTCGATCAAAGCCTCGTTGAACGTCCCTGCATCTTGGTCAGGCAACAAGGTCGTGGCAATACCCTCGAGCCTCCGTCTGGTGGCAGAGCGCGTCACGTCGTCGTCGATGCTCAGGACACGACACAACACCCGACGTACGTTCCCATCCACGGCGGCCACCCGCTGCCCGAAGGCTATCGACCCAATCGCGCCGGCAGTGTACGTGCCGACCCCGGGCAAGGATTTCAACGCATCATACTCGGCGGGCAAGCGGCCGTCATTGGCCGCGATCAGTTGCCGCGCGGCCTGATGAAGGTGCCGTGCACGCCGATAGTACCCAAGCCCTTCCCAAAGCTTCAGCACCTCCTCCAACGGTGCGGCAGCCAGGGCCTCGATGGTGGGAAACCGCGCGAGAAAGCGCTGGTAGTACCGTGCAACGGTGGCCGCTTGAGTCTGCTGCAGCATCATCTCCGAGACCCACACCCGATAGGGCGTGCGATCGTGCCGCCACGGCAGGTCCCGCGCGTGGCCAGCAAACCAGTCCATCACCCGTCGGGCGAGTTCCTCCCTCTCCTGTGAATCGAGCTGGCTCAAGTCCATGAATCTCCCACTCCTACCGTCGTAATCAGCGGGGCCTCACGCCACTCAACTCCCGGGACACGAATCCATGTCGCCCACGAATTCCCCCAGCGCGTCCTTTTCCATTCTGAAAGCGCGATGCATTCTTGACGCACGGCCCGAACCGGATCATTAGTCACCGAACAACTATACCGGGCCCCAAGCAAGCTGCAAGTCGCCGGCTCGCTTTCCCGAGGCGCCGGCCCTCTCGACGAGCAGGATGATCTCGCCCGACGTTGTGCAACAGGTGATTTCTGCTATGATTGGGCGAGGGCCAGATCATGAAGATCGGTATCATCTCCGACACGCACGACGACCTGCGCACCCTGGCGGCGGCTCTGCAGATGCTCCGGGAAGAAGCTGTCACGATGGTGCTCCATTGCGGCGATCTTTCCGGCCCAGCTGTCGTCGAGGCGCTCTCCGGATTCGACGTTTGGATCTCGCGGGGCAACGTCGATCATCATCCTGAGCTGGAACAGACCGTTCTCGAGACTCAGGGCAAAGGCAGGTTGGCCAAGCGCCATACTCTCACCCTCGACGGCCGTACAGCTCTCATGCTGCACGGAAACCGCGAGGGTGAACTCAGGAGGTTAATCCACGCCGGGAAATACCGCTACCTGTTCCACGGCCACACGCATCGGCGACGCGATGAACAGATCGGATCAACTCGAGTGATCAACCCTGGAGCGCTCGGGGGTATGCGATGGCAGCGGCGATCGTTCTGTCTCGTGGATCTGACAGAGGACCGGGTGCACTTCATCGAGGTGTGAGCCATACACGCCGTTGATCGGAGGTGAGGGGGTTGACCACGACTGATAGCCCGTTCCGCTTCTCAACCACCATAGAAGTCCGCTGGCGCGATCTGGACGCCCTGAACCACGTGAACAACGCCGTATACTTCACCTATCTGGAACAGAGTCGCGTCCAATACGTGCGGGAGCTGGGGCTAGCCCCTGACGCACCGTCAGGCATCGGTTTCATCGTAGCCGAGGCCAGTTGTCGGTTCAAGTCCCCCCTGACGCTGGGTGAGCAAGTCACCGTCCATATCCGCGCGAGTGAGCTTCGTCGCTCAAGCTTCATCTTCGAGTACCGGTTGGAAGGTAACGACCGGCGAGTGGCAGCTGAGGCTCGCACGGCGCAAGTCTGCTACGATTATCAGAATCAGCATCCCATCCCCATGCCGGATGAATGGCGAGACAAACTGGTCGAGTTCGAACCGGGGCTGGCGTCGCAGGCTATGGGAGAGAACCGTTACCAGGAGGCAGAGCTATGACGACGGCAGGACTGAGGCCAGACCAGCTGCGCCGGGTCTGTGATCCGGCACAGTTCGATTTTGAGACTACGAGGGAATTGGACGATTTGAGCCAGATCATCGGGCAGGAGCGGGCCGTGGGCGCGGTTCAGTTCGGGATGGGGATCCAGCGGGCGGGGTACAACCTATTTGCTCTTGGCCCCAGCGGCACTGGTAAACGAACCACCATCTCGCAATTCCTCCATAGGAAGGCCTCAGGCGAGCCGATCCCCCCGGACTGGTGCTACGTCAACAACTTCGAGGACAGCCAGAGACCGAAAGCGTTGCAGGTCCCCCCGGGAAGAGGTCTAGAGCTGCGGAAGGATGTGGAGGAGCTGGTTGAGGAACTACGGACAGCCGTTCCAGCCCTCTTCGAGAGCGAAGACTACCAGACTCGAAAACAGGAGTTGCAGGAGGAGTTCCAGGAGAGGCAGGAGGAGGCGCTCAACAAGATCAGGGAGAAGGCAAAGACCCGAGACATAGCCCTCATCCGGACGCCGGTGGGCATGGCCTTCGCGCCTATCAAGGACGGCGAGGTCGTCACCCCCGACGAGTTCCAGAAGCTTTCCGAGGAGCGACGGGAACAGGTCAAGGAGGACGTTGCAGAGCTTCAGGACGAACTCCAGGAAGCGATGCGCCAAGCCCGCCAGTGGGAACGGAAAGCACGGGAGAGGATGAAAGAGCTCGATCGCCAGGTGGCAATGCTGGCCGTGGGGCACCGGATTGAAGAACTCCAGGAGAAATACGCGGAGCTGGACGGCGTAGTGGCCCATCTGCAGGCCATCAAGGACGACGTCGTTGACAGCGTGGATGAATTCCGCAGCAGCGGAGAGACCGAAGGTCAGAGTGTGTTTGGGTTATCGATGGAACGCCTACGGGAGGCCACGTTCCGGCGGTACCAAGTAAATGTGGTTGTCGACCACAGCCAATCAGAAGGCGCCCCAGTCATATACGAGGGTCATCCCACCTACAACAACCTGATCGGTCGCATCGAGCATATCGCTCAGATGGGGGCTCTGCTCACAGATTTCAACCTGATCCAAAGCGGCTCCCTCCACAGGGCAAACGGCGGCTATTTGATCGTGGATGCCCGCGAGCTTCTTATGCAGCCGTATGCCTGGGATGGCCTCAAACGGGTGCTACGCGCCCAAGAAGTGCGCATCGAGTCTCTGAGCCAGGCGTTGAGTCTGGTCAGCACTGTATCTCTGGAGCCTGAGCCAATACCACTGAGCGTTAAGATCGTCCTCATCGGTGAAAGGCTCCTCTACTACCTGCTGAACCAATACGATCCTGATTTCACCGAGCTCTTCAAAGTCGAAGCCGACTTCAGCGACGAAATGCCCAGATCCCAGGAGAACGATCAGCTGTACGCTCGCCTTGTTGCCGCTATGGCGCGTCAGGACGAGCTTAGGCCCTTCGATCGATACGCCGTAGCGCGGGTGATCGAGCGGAGCAGCCGCATCGCGGGCGATAACAGGAAACTCTCCACGCATCTGCTGAGCATTGCTGACTTGCTGCAGGAGGCGGACTACTGGGCCGGTCAGGCTGACAGAGATCTTGTGACAGCCGAAGATGTGGAGCGTGCCGTTGCCGAACGGATCACGCGTGCCGACCGACTCCGCCAGCGGACGCAAGAGCACATCGCCCGGGGCATGATTCTCCTGGACACCGAAGGCGAGCAGACCGGCCAGGTCAACGGCCTCTCCATCATCAGCATGGGCGAGTATGCTTTTGGCCGGCCCAGCCGCATCACAGCGCGTACCCGGCTCGGTAAGGGGAGCGTCGTCGACATCGAGCGCGAAGTAGAGTTGGGTGGCCCGATTCACTCCAAGGGTGTGCTGATTCTGTCCGGCTTTCTGGGCGGTCACTACGCCTCCGACTATCCGCTCTCTCTGTCTGCCAGTCTGGTCTTCGAGCAATCCTACGCTGGGATTGAGGGTGACAGCGCTTCGCTGGCGGAGTTGTGCGCTCTCCTTTCGGCCCTTGCTGACTTGCCCGTTAGACAGTCCCTGGCGGTCACGGGTTCGGTGAATCAACACGGGGAAGTCCAACCCATCGGTGGCGTCAACGAGAAGATCGAAGGCTTCTTTGACGCCTGCAGCGCGAAGGGTCTCACAGGTGCTCAAGGCGTCCTGATCCCTGCGGCCAATGTGGAGCATCTCATGCTGCGCCAGGACGTCATTGAAGCGGTCAGCAGGGGACGTTTTCACATATATCCCGTCGCCACCGTGGACGAAGGTATGGAGTTACTGACGGGCACACCACCCGGCCAACGCAACGAAGCAGGAAGGTTTCCAGACGGGACCGTGAATCACCGGGTTGAGGCCCGTCTTATCGAGCTGGCTCAGAAGCAGCGCGACTTTTCCGAAGGTGTCGGGGAATCCTCTTCCGAGTGACCTATGGCGCGCGCACCCTGAGAATAGGAGGAAGAGACCTCCCCCCTGGCATTCCGAGCAGCACCAGCGGCGAGCGATCTCGGTCTTTGGGACCGCTGCAGAATGCACGGATCAGCTCGGTCTCTTGGTAGCGGAAGACAGACATGGGCAACGACGGGGAATAGCAGGAATGGGGCATATGGCGGAGCAGGAAGGGCCAACCATCAAGCGCATCCTGGTTGGTCTGGATGCGTCACCCCACAGCCTGGCAGCGCTTGAGGCCGCTGCTGCGTTGGCCAGCGACCTGGAGGCGGAGCTCCACGGGCTCTTCGTCGAGGATGTCAACCTACTGCGCACCGCGGCGCTGCCGATGTCGCGGGAACTCCAGCTCCCCTTCGTCCGATCGGCCAGAATGAACCCCGCAGCGATGAGACGTCAGCTCCACGCCCAGGCTCGCCGGTCGCGCCAAGCGCTCGCATCCATCTGCCGGAGGCACCGAATCGAGGGGACCTTCCGGGTCCTAGAGGGTGTTGTCCTATCAACGGTACTGCGGGAAGCAACCCAAGCAGACCTGCTTTGCCTGGGGACAGCCAGCCGCCCGGTGATGCAGCGATTAAAGATGGGTTCTACAGCCCGCGCAGCAGCGACCGTAGCGAACCGCTCGCTGCTCCTGATCTCGCAGGGCGCCGGAATCAAGCCTCCCGTGGTCTTGATCCACGATGGCTCCCCCGAGGCAGACTGCGCGCTGCCTCTCGCCTGCCACCTGGTCAGAATCGCCGGCGGTTCTCTGACCGTCCTGATCCGGCCTGTCCCATCCCGATCACCGGACCGGGTTCAACAGAAGCTTACCCAACGGCTGGAAGGCGAGAGCTTCGCGGTCCGCTGCCGGGGACTGACGGCTGCAGGCGTGGCTTCGCTCATCGAGGTCATTCGAATCGCGGATGCCGGAATCGTCGTGGTCAGCGGGGCTCTCCTCCATCCAGATGACATCCATCGGTTTCTTGATGGAGTAGACTGCCCTGCTTTACTCGTCCGCTGACGTCGACTAGGTTGCTCAATCTCCAACCAATCCGGCAGCCAACGCCTCCACCGGGCGAAACCTCTTGCTCCACCAGCCGGTTCCTCGTACCAAGAGATCGACCTTACTCCCGGTGATGCGTCTCCCACGCTAACCGGGGTCTTCAGCGCAAGGACGCGTGTTGCCGCTGGTGAGCGCTCAGTTCCGAAAACCTCGCGGTCACCCGAGAAACCGTCTTAAGGCCACTCAAGGCCCAAAGCGGCGCGGGTCATCAGGCACCGACCACGGCGGTCTTACCGAGCCTCCTGCCATCTACTCCTCCGCTTCCGCCCGTCCTTTCGCCTTCGGCTCGACGTCTACGATCTTAGGAGCGACGCGTTCGGCTTCCTCTGGGGCTCTTTTCGGGGCTTCGATCATAGGCGGTTCTCGCTCGCCGGCCATAGTCGTCTGTCCCCGGAGATACGCCCCCTCGTTGAGCAGTAGGGAGTTCACCTTCAGGTTGCCCCAGACACAGCCGTGCTCCAAGATCTCCACCTTGTTGCCCCTGACGTCACCCTTGACCGCCCCCGATATGGAGATATTGTTGGCCTTGATATCGGCGATCACCTTGGCCCCTTCTGCGATGATCAGGTTCCCGGTGATGTCGATTCTCCCCTCGAACACACCGTCAACTCGCGCTCCCCCGTCGGCCTGGACGTCGCCCCGAAAATGGGCATTGGCTCCCACCACGGTCTCGATCTCGGCCGGACCGGTCGCCTTCCGAACCGGCGCCTTTTCGTCCTTCTCTCCCCTACCGAACACGTGTACCTCCTCGGTTCTTGATAGATCACAGCTCCACAGGAACCATAGTATACCAGCCCTTGCCCGATGTCAACCCAGATCGGGGTTGACACGCCGCCGCGCCTCCTGCAGTGCCCCTTCCTCTTCAACGGTCAGTGATCTGTTAGACGCCCAACTCGTGACCGGCTTTGCGTAAACGCGGGTCTCCTCCCGCCCGTAGAGGGCCGATAGCACGATGCCGTCTCCCTCGGGATCGACTAAGGCCAGCGAGAAGCTTTGATCACCACCCGTGTCCTCGAACGCGCTGTAACGGACCATCCCGACGCCCTGCACTGTGCGCAGCAGTGTTCTCTCCATCGCCTCGGCCTGGCGAGCTAACCTCTCGGTCTTCACGTTCATCCTGGACAGGTGAGCCGAGAGGGGGCCCGTGGGAATCTTTGATGCTTCCTCCCCTTCCTGGTAGCGGAGGTGCTCGAATCGGCCTTCCAGCCCCCGCAGCCGGCCCTGCAAGTCGAGCACCCATAGAACGCCCACCGCCACCAGAACAGTCAACGCCAGCGACCAACCCACCAAAGCGATCTCCATCGTCAACTCTCTCCCTGGGTATCGACACGTACCGGACCAAGAATGACGCGATCCCCCGCGAGGTCCCCCGACGGGCTCACGAGAGGGAGGCGACGGTGAGACGTCATCCCGTACATCCCGACCTGCAGCCAGTAGTCCCCTGGCGGCAGATGATCTGGAAGGGGCAGACGATAAGGGTCAACATAAGTCTGGTCGACCAACCATTTGGGAAACCATAGATACGTGGGGGCGGAACCTCCAAGGGGGGTATAATCCCACCCAGCAACCAGCCGGTCACTCGCGTCAATCAGGTGGATGAAAACCGTGGCGCTGTCTCGCGGGGAGGCGAGGGCACGCCACCTCAAGGTCAGATGGAGCGCACCCCCAGCACGAGCCAGGATCGGCTGCTCCCAAAAAGCAAGACGGGACTGCCGAGGCCCCCGAACCTGCGCGCCCATCAGAGCCACCTGATTGTCGAAGTTCGCCAGACAGCCATCCAGAACCGCGGGAGAAGGCCGCCTGTCGGGGGGCAGGACCGAGACGGTGTCCAGAGTGACGGTTGGCCCGCCCGTGGAGAGCGGGAGCTCTCTACGGCCTCCGGTCAGGTCCGCATATCCCAGTCGGAGGGGATAGTCTCCCGGGGGGAGGTCGAAGGGCACCAGTAGTTCATAAGGTTCGACGACCACCTCGCCCGGCTCCCACTCAGTGGTGAGCAGCCGGCTGTCCGTGGTCCAGCGATCCTCGACGGTGCCCAGTTGAGCAAAGGGCATCCATATTCCCTCGACGAGATCCGGCGCACTCTGGTAGATGACAAGGATCAGCGGTTCTCCAGCCCGGACCTCCGATTGGGGTAGATCGTACCCCACGACATGGATCTGGTCGTCGACCCAGACATCCAGAGGACGAGAAGGGCTCGCCTCCATGACCGGCGGTCGCTCCACCCGATATAGCCCATCCTCAGGGATAAGACGGAAACCAGCCTGCCGCACCGATGGCCGATAGTCCGGCAGGTAGACAGGACGCTCCTCTATGTGCGCCCACACCGCCTCAACCCAGGGCGTGGCAGTCGAGACGTAGAACAACTCCAGGTCATCTTCATCAAGGGTCCTACCCTCGGTGTAGGCGTGCACCCACAAGGGCGTCAGATGCTCCCACGCCGACAGCAAGACCGCTCCCTCCCCCTTCCCCGCAAAACGACGATGTACTGCATCCACCCAGACTTCCGCCTCGGTGAAGCTCCGCAAGGAAATCCCAGCCCTGATGTTCTGTCCCGCTCGAACCAATGGCCAAGGCAGCACAGCCAGCGCCAGAATCAGACTCATCACAGGAACTCGGCGATCGCCTATCCGAAGCCCCCCCTCTGCATCAGCAGTCCACCAAGCCCAGCGCCCCAGGGTTAGCGCCCCGACACCGGCGAGCACCGCCAGAGCCGCAAAAGGCAGGAGCAAGTAAGCCATGACATCCTGAACCGTGTTCAGGGTAAAGGCCAATTGAGCCAGGACGAAGGCTATCATCAACACACCCACCTTCGGGGTGCGGCGGACCAGAGTGACCGCTCCCAAGGGCATGAGCAATATCACCGGCAGCAGAAACTGGAGCTGCAGCAAAGACCAGAAGACCAGCGCCCGATCGGGCTGATCCGCCAGGCCAAAATGAAACAGGTTGCCCCGCAGGCCGCGAGCGGTGGTATGGCGGACAAAGCCATCCCAAGTGTTCATGTCGGTAGGGCCGAAATCCACCCTTGGACTGCGCAAGGGATAGTAGAGCAACGGCAGCAGCCCCAAGATGATACAGGCAACCACCAGGAGAAGGGTCTGTCGCTCCAACACGATCCGAGGCCGCACCACCACCACAAACAGTGCGTACGCGGGAATCCCGATCATCGTGATCGGATGATGGGTGACAGCCAACCCCAGCGTGACGGCGAAAGCCCCCAGCCAGCGGTCTCTCTCCGTGCGCCACCACCGGGTCAGCAGCCAAAGGTGCGTCACGGCAAAGGCCGCACTGACGATATGGGCGTTGGCGTGGATGGCATGCTGCCACACGTTCGGGGCTGCGGCCAGGGCAAGCGCTGCGAGAAGGGAGGCCAAAATCGAAGGATAGCTCCATCCATCCGCCGGCGCCCGCCCCGGTGGGCCCGTCATTTCCCCGAGCGGAAGCCTGTCCTCACCGTCACCCAGATCGATCTCCCGGGTGACCAGAAACACCCCCGTCACCACCCAAGCGCCCACGGCCGCGGACAGTAGATTGGTCCGGAAAGCAACGGTACCCATAGGCACAAGAACCTGCCACACTTTGGCCAGCACGATATAGAAGGCATAACCCGGTGGATGGGCTATGCCCAGAATGGCGGGAATGAACTGGTACTCCGAGGGATCGCCAAAGAGCGTGCCAGGGGCCGTGGTCAAACTGTAGAGGATGAAAGCTGCGATGAAGACCAGAAAGGGGAGGAAAGAGGAGAGCTGCCTGCCCCAGGTCTGCGGACGCCGCAGATCGGATGACGGGGTATTCACCGAATCTCGCAGGGGCATCCGTCCTCCATTAGCGTGCCACACCCACCCTCAGCTCGGCCGCGGAGGCTGGTCGAGGAAGCGAAGCGGTGCGCGCCAGTCACAGGGACCTCGACCTCACTAGCTGGGTACGTATCCCTTCCCCTCCAGATAGGCCAGGACGCGAGCGACGCTCTCGTCCACCGTCTCCGCTGCAGTGGGACAGACCACTTCGGGGTTCTCTGGAGGCTCATATGGATCCGAAACGCCGGTGAAGTTGTCGATTTCCCCGGAGAAGGCCCGCTTGTAAAGGCCCTTCACGTCCCGTGCTACGCAGACCTCCAGCGGACAATGGACGTAGACTTCCACAAACGGGGCCCCTTCGTCCTCAATATCCTGACGCGTCTTTGCTCGCCGTGCCCGGTAAGGGGAGATGAAGGAACAGATCACGGCCACCCCGTTGCGGCTCAGTAGCTTCGCCACAAAGGTAACCCGCCGGATATTCTCGTCGCGATCTGCTTTCGTGAAGCCTAGGTCGCTCGTGAGCTCCTGTCGCACGATATCGCCATCGAGTCGCTCGACTCTTAGCCCGCGGGATCGCAGGGCCTTGGCCAGGGGCTTGGCAATAGCGGTCTTACCCGCTCCCGAGAGACCGGTGAACCAGACCGTGAAACCAGGTCGCTCACACAACCTTGCTCTGCCTCCTTCCACGAACGTACCTACGGCCCCGCCCTCTTCTGCCCGGCGGCCCGTGCCGGAAACGCCCGCGCCTGTGAACTATGCCATCGTGATCCTTCGGCCCGGTTAGGACGGTCCGATTCGGTGGAAATGGAGAGGTGCAGCGCGACAGCGGCTAGAGCCCGACCACCTCACCGACGACGGCCCGCAGCTCTTCCTCGTCTATCGCCCCCCGGCGAACCAGACGGGGCGGGGCAACAGAGCAATCGAGAACAGTCGAAGGGACCCCACCCCGGCAGCGCCCCCCGTCCAGGATCAGCGCGATGCGATCGCCAAGCTGTTCTTCGACCTCTTGGGCCGTCACCGGACTCGGCTCCCCGGACACGTTCGCACTGGTTACGGCTAGCACTCCGCCAGCCGTATCAATAATACCCAATGCCACGGAGTGATCTGGCACTCGAACGCCCACCGTAGGCCTGTCGGTGATGTCACCGATCACTGACTCCCTCTTGGGCAGCACCAGAGTTAGCCCACCGGGCCAGAAATGGAGGGGCAACCCGCTACACATCTCGCTCAGCACTGCCACCCGTTCGATCTCGGCCGCGCCTGACAGGAGCAGGGGTATCGGAAGTGTCTTTGGGCGCTCCTTCACCTGGTAGAGGCTCCGGACCGCACGCTCATTCCAGGGATCGGCAGCGAGGCCATAGACGGTGTCCGTGGGAAAGGCCACCAGCCCTCCCGACTCGAGCACCGCCAGGGCCCGCTCCCGCGCATCTCGACGATTCGCCCGGATGATCTCAGTCCTCACGCCTACTCCTAACACACGGGGCCGCCGCGAGCGTTGACGCGCCCGTGGCGGCCATATACGCTGTACAACCTAACCCCCCTCGGCCGACGGAAGTATAGCACGCCTTGTACTCGTGTCAACCATAGATTCGACGCCCCGGGTCTCGACCTGCTTCGACCGGGACACCCAGGAGCATGTCCACGGTACCTCGCCGCTGTATGAGATACAGAAAAACGGCTGCCTGCCTCGTGGGAGGCGCCAGCCGTTCTTCCCGCCGTGCGATGTGTCCTCGATGATCTCCCGGCGAGAGTGGGCGCGCAGGGACTCGAACCCCGGGCCTCTACAATGTGAGTGTAGCGCTCTGACCGACTGAGCTACGCGCCCAACCTGCCCCTAGTATACAGGATTTGGGTCGATTGTCAACCCAAGCCCCGCCGTTCAGATGAACTCCTTACCCTGAGACCGAGGACGCCAATCTCTCCGTTGACGAATGCGTGAGGACCTAAGAACCATGCCGGTCATTCCGGTCAAGAACTATCCTCACTCCCAGACCCACTACGCAGAGGCTCTGCTCAACTCGAGAGCAAGGACCACAAGCGCTCAATTCGCCCTCGATCGCTAGCCCCGAGTGGGACGTCATTACCACCCGACGGATCCCTTAAGATGATCACCAAGCAGGCCCCCGGGCAGTCCCGTCGCCCTCCGGGTCTAAGGTGTCTAGGGGAGGTTCTCCAGAATGGTAGCTACGCTTGGCCGGTCACTGCGGTCACGCCCCACGTAGCTCCACACGATGGAACGGTCCGTGTCAATCACAAAGACGGATGGCGCGGCGTAGTTGCTGCTCAACAGCTCATACACGCCGAAGGCCTCGGCTACCTTATGATCTGGATCGGCCAGTAAAGGATAAGGAGGGTTGATCACCGCCCGCACGCCCCGATCAATTGTGGAGGCGTCAGCCACTGCCACAGCCACGATCTCTGCCCCCGCCTCCTGGAACGCGCCGTACTCTTCCCGCAACTGAACCAGTTGCGTTCGGTCCGGCCCTCAGGCACATCGCTCGAAGAACACCAAGACAACCGGGCCTTCGGACAGGCGATCCTCCAGGTCGAAGCTGCCCCCGCCTGCTCGTTCCAGGGTGAAGGCCGGAGCCATCGTCGGCAACTCCGGTCCCGAAGCAGGCGGCTCTGTCGCCAGGCTCGTCTCCTCCGTCGCTGAGGGATCCACCGACTCTTCCGCCCCGTCCAGCTCGGTCTTGTCCGGGTCCGCAGGATCCTCGATCATCCAGATCTCGGCCTCTTGCTGCTGCTCCCTCAGCCACTGTGAGAGGTTGTGCCCCTCCGTCTCCAGGCTATCCACGGCCGCCTGCACCGTCAGCAACCTTCTGATCGTCTCCTCCAGGAACCCGCGCTCCAATCCCTCCGCCTCCAGGCGCGCGACCACCGTGGCATCGCTGACACCCCAGTTCCGCTGCAGACTGCTGATGAAGCCCTCAACCTCATCCTCAGTTGGCTCGTCCACCGGGGGAGCGCCGTTCAGAATCACCTGGGATCTGACCAGCCTCTCCAGCGTCTCCCTCTCGCCCAGCACGGACGCGCCGGACAGCGCTCCCAAGACCCTATTGAGCCGCACCGTCTTGCTCACGTATGCCTGCGTTATCGGAAACCCGTCCACACTGGCAGCCAATTCGCCCGTCTCAGCATCTGGCTCGGGGAGCGGAGACTCAAGCGGGCTTGCCCCTGCCGTCTCCGTCGGCGAAACCTGCGTCGGTTCGGGCGCCACCATACGTGGACCGACGAGGACCACCGCGAGCACCAGGCCCACAGCAACCAGCAGGACACCACCCAGGACGCTCCAATTACGGGACACTCTCCCTCCTCTCATACTCCGTCGCCTTGCGCTGCTCCTACCCGGACGTTAAACTCTAGCACGGCCGGGCAGGATTGTCAATCGTGATGCCAACACCGTGATCCCAACACACTGATCCCATCGGGCCCGCTTGTGAGCCATCCGCGCTTGTGACCCCCAGCAGAGGCACTTGCGACATCAAACCCGCAAGCACACCGTCAATGAGAGGGCGAAACCTGGACCACAACCGCAGAAGCCGTTCGGATAAACCTCGGAAGCGAGGTCGCTCAGGCGCCAGTGAATCTCGCACGGCCCAGACCGTTCAGGCATAGGGCTACGCCGGCCGGCCGGAAAGCAGTGGTTACCCATCTCAGCTAGCCCGAATTGGACTGAGGTTGACATACCCCCGATCCGTGGTACCATTCCTCCTCGTCCCGGGCCTGAGGCCCCGGACGTGACAGTCGAATAGTCTGCCTATTGCTCTTATCCAGAGAGGTGGAGGGACCGGCCCTAGGAAGCCTCGGCAACCTCCCGGACAACTAGGTCCGGGGCAGGTGCCAATTCCGGCAGAAGCGCGATTCTGGAAGATGAGAGGTGGTCAAGCCATGCTGTTTGCCCCCTTCTTCCGGAAAGGGGGCTTTTGCTTCGTGAGCACCAGAACGGGGCTTCAGGGGCGGATTCGAAACCGACCACCTGTCCGTGTCAAGTCTCACGGGGACAGGGGTCTGGCAAGACGGATATCTGGTCGAAGCAAGCGAACCGATCTCCTTTCCGTGCCACCCAGGAGAAGTGGCTCTTGGCAGCCTAACCGGGGACGAAAAGAGCAGCTAGGAGGAAAACGTGACGAAGCGTAACATCATTGTGACTGAAGCATCCGGCCCATCGGTTGAAGATATCCCCGTGGAGATCGTCGAAAGGAAGGGGATCGGCCATCCGGACAGTCTGTGCGACGGTATCGCAGAACGCATCTCCGTTGAGTACGCGCGCTGGTGCCAGAATAACCTGGGGGTGCTGCTCCACCATAACTTCGACAAGGTACAGTTGGTAGCGGGCGAGGTGGAGGTAGGCTTTGGGGGAGGCCGGCTGGTCAAACCGATCCTGGTTCAGATCGCCGGTCGGGGTGTCCCCTCCTTCCGGGGTCAGCAGATACCGCTGGACGAGATCGCGGTAGACGCCGCTCGCAACCACGTGCGGGAGACGATGCGCCACCTCGACCCCGACGAGCACATGGAGATCCAGAGCTACGTGGGCCAGGGTGCCAAGGAACTGCAGCACGTGGTCGACCTCGTGACGGCGAACGACACCAGCTTCGGCGTCAGCCACTGGCCCCGCTCCGGACTGGAGCACGCCGTTTACGAGACCACCCAGTATGTCAACTACGAGCTGATCGATCAGTTTCCCATCGGCGAGGATGTCAAAGTGATGGGCTTACGCCGCAATGGACAGCTCGTCCTCACCGTGGCTCTCCCGTTCATAGCTGAGCACATTGACGATGCAACAGCCTACACCGAGGCAGTAGATGCGGCTGAAGCTGCGGTTCATGCCTACGCCTCGCAGCTGGACCACCGCGACGTGGTGGTGGCGGTCAACACAGCAGACGACGTGCAGAACAACGCGGTCTACCTCACACTCACGGGGACCTCAGCGGAAATGGGCGACGACGGCGCGGTAGGGCGAGGGAATCGGGTGAATGGTGTGATCGCGCCCTTCCGGTCCGCAAGCCTCGAGGCAGCCTGCGGGAAGAACCCCATCTCACACGTGGGCAAGGTTTACAACGTGCTGGCGTTGTCCGCGGCTCAGGAGATCGTGGAACGGGTGGCAGATGTCGACGAAGCCACCGTCTACATCCTCTCGCAGATCGGCGCGCCTCTGGAACTACCCCTGGTGGCCACCGCCCTGGTGCGCTCGGCGAACGGCACAGTGACGTCGAGGGTCCGCACCGACGTGGAGGAACTACTGGATGCCCGGCTGGCCAACGTTCACTCGATGCGTCAGTCGATCCTCGATCGGAAGCTCTCGCTCTTCTAGATGGGTCCGATGCTAGGATGGCTGTTGAGACCGGAGGGTCCGGGGGTCCAATCGCCAGCGGCGGGCGTGTCGATGGGAGGATCTGAACCAGGTAGTGATTAGCTCGATACGTGGGGCCGAGGTAGGGGACAGCTGCGGCCGAATGCGCTCGAGGGGTGCACACACCCGCGGACGGATCGTCTCGTATGGCTCCCTCGCCATCTGCGATGTAGCGTTGACACTAGACGCCTTTCGTAGTATACTGAGTGTCGTATGTACTCGACACTAGTTCTGCGCCAGCTCAGCCCGCCCGCTCCTTCAAGACCAGTTTGGTGGTCTGGGTAAGCGCGCTGGATCCCGATATTCCGCCGGATAGCCAGCCCTCCAGACTGTGAGGGCTGGTTTTTGTGTGAAGGTGATCGGCTCTCGATGGCCACGCAGAGATCGCAGGAAGTAGGCGCCCGGTCCCGGCAGCGATCCGCCGTAACGGCGAGGAATCCTTGCGGGTGTGGCGGTCCGCGAGCAGGGGGATATCGCAGACCAGCGAGACGGCGGAGGCCCCGGACCAGCGCTGACGAGAGGGGACCCGGGTGCTGGGTCCGTGGCATACAGGCGGGGAGCGAGGTAGCGCATCGCTTGCAGCGGGCGCGGCCGGCGATCCAGGGGCCGGGGAGAGATATCATCAGGAGAGCGCCACAGCCACACGACGGCGCTGGACCGGGGATGTGGTGAGGTGAGGATCCTGGCCATGAGCGACCAGGTCGTTGATGCCGTCTACGGAAGCCACATTTGCGAACGTTTCGGGAACGCGGATGCCGTGATATCTTGTGGGGATCTACCGTACTCATATCTCGAATTCGTCTCAAGTATGCTGAACGTGCCCTGTTTCTACGTACACGGGAATCACGATCATCCCGAGTATCTAGCCAGCGGCAAGACCCTGACCAGACCGGGTGGGTGGATCAACCTGGACGGGAGGACTGCGGAGACGCAGGGCCTGCTGCTCGCCGGCTTCGAGGGCTCCATTCGGTACAAACCGGGAGCTCCTTATCAGTATAGCGAGGGCCAGATGGCCTGGAAGGCGTGTCGCATGGGACCAGCGCTCATCGCCAACAGAGTACGGCACGGGCGGTACCTCGACGTTCTGGTCACCCACTCGCCGCCGCGGGGTATCCACGACGGCGAAGATCTCGCCCATCGGGGTTTCCGAGCCCTCATCGGATTCATGGAGATTTTCGAGCCGCGGTGGCTCCTCCATGGGCACAAGCACATCTACGGCCCGGAACAGACCGCCACCCGGCACGCGAAGACCACGGTGGTGAACGTTCACCCGTTCCGGGTGATTGAGCTATGAGACTGGCGGGCAGTGGTTCGAGGTAATCAGCAGTGCCGCCGCCGGGCACGGTACGGTGTGGCGCCCAAATAAGTCTCTCGGCGCCGACGGGATATCGTCCTGTGATCCCCAACCGGTCTTCGGAGTGGGGGTTGCTTTTACGCGGGTTGGAGCAATGATCCGACGGCTAGAGACTGGAATCAGCCGTCATCCTGGGCTGGTCAGTGAGGCCTCCTGGTTGAGGCTCTGCGTGACTACCTATCGAGTTTGGCAGACCGCAGCACGCAAAAGGAGAAGCAGATGGCTGAAGGCATTACCCCCCGCAGCGAGGATTACTCCCGTTGGTACACGGACGTCATAAAGAAGACGGATCTGGCTGACTACGCCCCTGTCAAGGGCTGCATGGTGATCAAGCCGTATGGCTTCACCCTGTGGGAGAACATCAAAGAGGGTCTCGACACCCGCTTCAAGGCCACCGGGCACGTCAACGCGTACTTCCCTCTCCTCATCCCCCTCAGTTTCATCCAGAAGGAGAGCGAACACGTGGCGGGTTTCTCGCCGGAGCTGGCGGTTGTCACGCACGGTGGTGGCAAGGAGCTGGAGGAACCGTTGGTTGTGCGCCCGACCTCCGAGACGATCATCGGGCACATGTATGCGGACTGGATTCAGTCGTACCGGGATCTACCGCTACTCATCAACCAGTGGGCCAACGTCGTTCGCTGGGAAATGCGCACCCGGCCATTTCTCCGGACCACCGAGTTCCTCTGGCAGGAGGGTCACACTGCCCACGCCTCCGCCGAGGAAGCGCGCGAGGAGACTCTGCGTATGCTGGACGTTTACGTCGACTTCGCCGTGAACGACGCCGCCATTCCGGTCATCGCCGGACGGAAGAGCGAGAGCGACAAGTTCGCCGGCGCGGTGACCAGCTATACCATCGAGGCGATGATGGGTGACTACAAAGCACTCCAGTCGGGCACCAGCCACTTCCTGGGTCAAAACTTCGCCAGAGCGTTCGACATTCAGTTCCTGGACGAGAACAACGAGCTTCAATACGTCTGGACCACCAGCTGGGGAGTCAGCACACGCATGGTTGGCGCGGTGGTTATGGCCCACGGCGACGATCAGGGCTTGATCCTCCCCCCCAAGCTAGCCCCGTACCAGGTGGTGATCGTGCCGATCTGGAAGGACGAGGAGCAGCGCACGTCGGTCTTTGAGGCCGTCGAGCGGACGAGAGGTGCTCTGGGGAACGAGATTCGCGTCCGGGTGGATGACCGGGATGCCTACTCGCCGGGGTGGAAGTTCAACGAGTGGGAGATGCGGGGCGTGCCCCTGCGGGTCGAGATCGGCCCGCGCGACGTTGAGCAGGGTCGGGTGGTGCTCGCCCGGCGCGATTTGGAGGGACCAGCCAGGAAGCGGACCATACCGCTGGCCGATGGGCTGGGCACAGCCGTGGAGGAAACGCTGGTCGCGGTGCAGGACGGTCTACACCAGCGGGCTCTCGCCTTTCGAGAAGAGCACACCTACGATCCCGACGACTACGATGGCTTCAAAGAGGCGGTGACCAGGGGATTCGCCTACTCATGGTGGTGCGGTGACCCGGGATGTGAGGCCCAGATCAAGGCGGAGACCACGGCTTCACTCCGCTGCATCCCCCTCGAACAGGAGCCCGGCACGGGGCGCTGCATCCACTGTGACAACCCAGCGGAGGAGCGCGCCGTCTTCGGAAGAGCCTACTAATCCAGAAAAGCGATTTGGCCAATATGTACCCATCTGCCCAGCCAAAATATGCCCGGCGGTTCGGTATCGCGCTCGCTACCCTCCTGCTGGCTAGCCTGGTGGCCGCCTGCGCCACGCCGGCCCCTCCCACGCCGCCTACCCCGACGACGGCCTCCGTGCTCCCGTCGCCCACGCCTCAGCCTACACCGACGCCGGAGGTCCCGCCGACCCCCACCCTCACACCCACGCCGACGCCTCCCCAAGAGTTGACCATCTGTCAGGCAGAGGAACCCCACTCCCTGTTCGTTTACGATGCGTACTCTCCGGCAGCCTTGAATGTGCTGGCGGCTATCTACGAGGGGCCCATCGGCATCGAGGGGTACCGTTTCACCCCGGGTATCCTCGAGCAACTGCCGAGCTTCGCCAACGGCGATGCCGTTGTCCGCATCGTGGAGGTGGGAGAGGGAGACACCGTGGTTGACGCCGATGGTCGGGTGGTGGAGCTAACTCCAGGCCTCACTCTTCGCAGCCCGACAGGTGACCCCGTCACCTTTCAGAGCGGGACCCTCAGGACCATCCAGACAGTAGTCACGTTCACCCTGCGGACCGATGTTCTCTGGTCAGATGGGGAGATGGTGACGGCGGAGGATTCACGGTATAGCTACGAGATCGCGGGCACCCTTACTGACGCGGCGGTGATACGGCAGATTTCGCGTACTGCCAGCTATGAGGCCGTCGATGAGCGTACCATCGTGTGGACCGGGCTCCCGGGCTACCGGGACACGCTTTACCTGCTCAACTTCTACCACCCCTTGCCGCGGCACGCATTGGGGTCGATAGTCGGTGAGGAGCTGCGTAACGCCGGCCCGGCCTGGCGGGATCCCCTGGGATGGGGACCCTTCGCCATCGCGGAATGGGTCGAGGGCGAGCGCATCGAGCTGGTGCCCAACCCGCACTACTTCCGCGCACCGGAAGGTCTCCCCCGCCTGGACCGCGTGACCTTCCGCTTCGTCCCGGACAGCGCCCAGGCCATCGACGAACTACGTACCGGAGGATGCGACGTGCTCACTTCAGATCTGGTGGGCATCAACCCGCCCCAACCGCTGCTCGACGCCGTCGAGGCCGGGGAAGTGGGCTGGGCTTCTTCCATCGTCAACGAATGGGAACACCTCGACTTCGGCATCCAGCCGGCAGCTGGGTCTGAACAGATACCCTTCTTCGCCGAAACCGCGGTACGTCAGGGGATCGCCCACTGCATCGACCGCGAACGGATCGCCGCAGAGGCCTTCCCTGATGGAGACGCAGCCCCGGCGCACAGCTACGTGCCGCGAGAGCATTTCCTTTACGCGGGCGAACAGCTCTACACCTGGCCCTACGATCCGACCCTGGGCCGAACGATGCTGGAGGAGGTCGGATGGCGGCTATCGGACGGTGAGTCGATTCGGAGGGCCCAGGGGGTTCCTCAGATCGCCAGCGGCACACCCTTCTCTGTCACGTTGCTGATCACCGCAGGCGATCCCGCCCGAGAGCGCACGGCCGAGATCCTGAGCGAGAATCTCGCGGAGTGCGGCGTAGGCCTCACCACGCGCCCCCTTGCTCCGCAAACGTTCTATGCCGACGGTCCGCAAGGACCGGTGTTCGGCCGCCGGTTCGACCTCGCCCTGTTCTCCTGGCTCAACGGACTGGACGGGCCCTGCGAGATATACCTCTCAACGCAGATCCCGGACGAGGATAATCTCTGGGGCGCCTTCAACAATCCCGGTTACGAGAATCCAGCCTACGATCGGGCCTGCCAGGCGGGCTTGGAGGCGATCTACGGAACCCAGGCCCACGTACGCCATCACCAGGAAGCCCAAGCCATCTTCTCCCGGGATTTGCCGGTGCTGCCTCTCTATTTCGTGCCCGAGTCGCTGGCCCTGCGGCCGGAGGTGAGGGGTATCGAACCAGATCCCAGCCAGGACTCGCTGTTCTGGAACATCGAATCACTCCATCTCGAGTGGTAAGTGGTGTCCGGCGATCAGTGTCAGGCAAGCATCACCGTCGACACGGCAGACAACGGAAGCACAACCATCAACCAACCTGATCGTGTCTGCCAGTCTGTGTGATCATGACCACTAGCTGCCATCTTTCCGTCCGTGTCGTCAACTCGGGCCGGGCCGCCGGGCTGGCCCTCGTCTCTGAGGAACCTCTAGGCTTCCTGGGCGGCGTCGATCCCGACACCGGTGTCGTCATCGAGCTCGGACATCCTCTAGAGGGCCAGAGCGTCGCCGGGCGCGTGCTGGTCTTCCCCACCGGGAAGGGGAGCACCGTCGGCTCGTACACCCTCTACCGCCTGGCACGCAACGGCCTGTCGCCGGCCGCCATCGTCAACGCGGAGGCCGATCCGGTGGTAGCCGTGGGGGCAGTCATCTCCGACATACCCATGGTTGATCAGGTCGACCTATCACGCATACAGACCGGCGATTGGGTCGAGATCGGCGGTGACGTCCTTATCGTCTCTCCCTCGTGCGCGAACAGCTTACCGCCATGAAAAAAAGCCCCTTGCTGACTCCAGCAAGGAGCTTATCAGGCGGAAGGGGAGGGATTCGAACCCTCGGTGGCCAATAATGACCACAGCGGTTTTCGAGACCGCCCCGTTCGTCCGCTCCGGCACCCTTCCAATTCCTCGTCGACCACGGTTATTATAGCACAGCGTATGCCACGCGCAATCGGTGCGGATCCCCCGCGCCTGTTCACGGGGCAGCCAAATTTGGCTGGAACGGGCACTTCAGTATAGACCCCTCTAGGCCCTTGTCCATCGTCGCCCACCCCACCGTCAGCTCTTCGGGCGGGGCGAACCCGAGTCCCTGCGCTCCCGTAGCGCCCGCCCCAACCACATGGGATCCGGACTTGACACCCCCGATTTCCGTAGTATAATTCCGCCATCGATTCTGAAGGAGTGTATGATATGCGCATGGCAATGAACATTTTCGTAGCGACCCGGCTCCGCGATAGCGGCGGAGCCCAGTTGCCCTGGTCGCAGTGCGCCTGTCGGTACCTTACCTAGACTAGTTCAAAAGAGGCCGTGGGCGATTGCGACGCCCACGGCCTTTTTTGTTGTCACATCCTGATGTCTCTGTGCAAGGCC
>SKQX01000018.1 GCA_007118795.1 Thermoflexales bacterium
TGGGACAACGGCACCGACCCCAAAGAACCTCCCAGGGGATCTGCGGATAATGGTGGGCAATGCCCACCGTCTGAGAGAAGTGGGCCGTCTCTGCCGTTTGACGGTTTCCCATGGCTGTGCTATACTGTGAACCATAACCGAATAACTGCTACGGTCAAGGTGCCCTGACGCCCGGACGCCAGGGGCACAAAAGGGGAAGCCGGTCGAAGTCCGGCGCTGTCCCGCAACTGTAGTCCTCGCCTCACCATGAGCGAGGAGAGCCAGAGTACCTGCCCTGACCAGCGCATACATCAGCCTTCGCGGAAAGGAGGTGGTGCATCAGGGTGTTAAGACAAGACAGGCCCTTCTCCCCACCGAAGTGAGGGAAGGGCTTTTTGCATGTGACGGATCGCCTGCTTCCACATCGACCGTCGGAAGCTAGGCTTTCGCACTAGACAACCACTATCAGTGTCACGATTGTTGACGAGGAGTTAGAGCAGTGTTCCGTAAGATTCTACTCACCGCCGTTCTCGTTTCCGCCCTGGCAGTCTTCGCGGTCCCCGTGGGGGCCAACGATGCCATCGACAACGCACTTACTTGGCTAAGGTCTGAGCAACAACTAGACGGAGGCTTCGGAACCGGATTCAACGAAGGATCCGATCTGGGTGCGACGTGCGATGTTGTTCTAGCCATGGCCGCCGCAGGGGAGGATCCTAGTCAGTGGATCTCCAGCGCCGGCAACTCACCCCTGGACTATCTCTATTCTCAGGTCGCTGCAGGTGAACCCGATGCCATCAGTTTGGCAGCGAAGATCACCCTGGTCCTAGAAGCTACCGGGCAGGACCCCACGGACTTCACCGGTCGCGACCTGATCCAGGAACTGGACTCGGGATACGACGAGGAGACTGGCAGCTTCGGCGGCAACGTCTTTGACCAGGCACTCGTGATCCTCGCTTTGCACAACGCTGGTGAGGAGATCCCCCAGGCCGCAGTCGAGTTCCTGCTGGAGCTCCAGACGGAGGACGGTGCCTGGGCGCTCTTTGGGAGCACCGATGAGGGTGACGGTGACACGAACACCACGGCCCTGGTCATCCAGGCGTTGTTGGCCGTAGGCTACGAGGACGAGATCGGCACAGCCATCGCTTATCTGGAGCAGGTGCAGAATGACGATGGAGGATTCCCGTACCAGGTCCCCTCTGAATACGGGACCGATACGGACGTCAACTCGACCGCCTATGTGCTCCAGGCTCTGCTGGCCGCCGATGAACCGTTGAGTGCCTGGGCCCCCGAAGGAACGGACCCGGTCGGTGCTCTCGTGGCACTCCAAGATCCCGATACCGGGGCGTTCTACTGGCAAGCGGCTGTGCCATCGCCGAACCTGGTCGCCACGGCCCAGGCGATACCGGCGCTGGCAGGCTACACCTTTGTCAGTCTGCCGCGCGTCGAGATCGCCAGCGCGCCAGAGGCTGGAGCTCCCGTCGCGGCCGCGCTGCCCGAGTCAGGTGGGATGGTACTCCTGCCCTTTGGATTTGCGGCGCTGGGAGCTGCCGGGGTGGGGTCCGGCATTCTGTTGCTACGCCGACGGGGATGACCTCACGCTTGAGATGTACGACTTCCGAACCCATCAGTCTTATGCTCAATCGTAGGTCAGCCTCCCGCCCCGGTCGTCAGGCAACGAAGGTGGTCCCGCAGGAGGTTCGGACGGGACTGGTCCCGTCCGAACCTCCCAAGGCGACCGCCAAACGGGATGTGGAGCAACGGAGTCGAAATGCGGCATAGGTACCGTGTTCTGTGGACGATGCTGGCCCTGTCGTTCGCTCTGACGTTGGCAGCTATCGCTCCCAGATCGGTTGGGGGCCAGGAGCTCAGCCGGGTCGGCCTCGTGGTTGCCTTCGGCGATGACACCTTCACCACTCGCTGCATCGAGTTCGACGAGGATGAGATCACGGGCTACGATGTGCTGAGGCGATCGGGGCTGTCCTTGGTGGCTAGAGAGGTCAGCGGCATGGGCGTCACTATCTGCGACATAGAAGACACCAGCGGGTGTTCAGCGTCCGACTGCTGGTGCCAATGCCGGGGTATGAGCTGTATGTACTGGAGGTACTACCATCTGAAGGCAGGATCCTGGGAGTACTCGTCAATGGGAGCGGCAGCACGTGCCGTTCGAGATGGAGACGTAGAGGGGTGGGCTTGGGGTGATGAGAGCACGGGCGATGGTGGTCAGCCCCCGGTGATTCCCTTCAAGGAGATCTGTGCGGCAGACGATGCGCCGGCCGATCCGGTTGTTCCGGCTTCTCCTACGGCGACGCCTTTCGCGCCTACACCGACACCCGGACCGGCGATAGCCACCCCAACGGCAGCAACGCCGCCGCGACCGCCGTCGACGACCACCGAGACCCATCCGACGGCGTCTCCATCGCCGGCACCTGCTGAGCCGACCCCGACGCCCCCTACTGTTACTCAGGCGCCTGAACGGGAGACCAGCGAGGAACTCGCGGCCGAAACCGCCGCGCCCTCGCCCCCTTATCGGACCATCGGATACGCAGTCTTCAGCGTCATAGCCGCCGGATTGGTGGGCTGGCTCATCTTCGTCACCAAGGTCCGAGGATGACCGTGCAACGACTGCTGAGTGGAGCGATCTACCTTCTCAGTGGCGCTATTGGGATCCTGACGTTCGTCTATCCTTTCTTCCTTCCGGTGGCCGCTGGTGGCGCCGGCCTATACGCCCGTAGCCAGCAGGCCCCGCTCCTGACTGCCGCCCTGGTGGGCCTCTCGGTGCTGGCACTGATGGTGGAACTCCAGGGCCAGGCCATCAACGCCAAGACGGTTGCGATGCTGGGCATGCTTGTAGCAGTGACCAGCGTCCTCCGCTTCCTGGAGGTTGCCTTTCCCTTGCCTGGTGGTTTCTCCCCGGTCTTTGCCCCGATCATCCTGGCCGGATATGTCTTCGGCGGGCGTTTCGGCTATCTGATGGGCACCTTCAGCCTGCTCGCTTCAGCCCTCATCACCGGCGGTGTCGGCCCCTGGCTTCCGTACCAGATGTTTACCGCTGGATGGGTCGGCCTGACCGCTGGGTGGCTGAGGCGCATCCCCGGCGTGGCCGGACGACGGTCGGAAGGTTCTCCCAACCCAGGGATTGGGACGCGGGTCTTGATGTTCCTGGCGGTCTTCGGTTTCTTCTGGGGACTGCTCTACGGGGTGATCATCAACGTCTACTTCTGGCCCTTCGCTACGGGCCCTGTCGATCAGACCTGGGCTCCGGGCATCGGACTCAGCGAGACCCTGGGGCGCTATGCCGTCTTCTACCTGGTGACCTCGCTGGTCTGGGATCTGTTTCGGGCCGGGGGGAATGCGGCTCTGATCCTTCTGCTGGGGGCGCCGATGGCGAACGCGCTGACGCGCTTTCAGCGGCGGTTCCGCTTTGAGGTAGGCTCCCATGCTTGACCCCCGGGTGTGGCTTCTGTGGGCTATGACGGTCCTGGTGACAGCCTCTTCCGCCCGGAACCCCCTGTATGCGGCCGTGTTGCTCCTCGTGACCATGGTGGTGGGCACCACGTGCACCGTCAACGGAGGTCGACGGGCGCCCCTTTCGCCCGTCCACTTCGCGATGATCGCCATCCCGCTCTCGGCCCTGTTCAACAGCCTGACTGGGTCCTCTGGCGACACCGTCCTGTTCGCTCTGCCGGGGTGGCTGCCGATATTGGGTGGACCAGTGACTCTGGAGGCCATCGCCTTTGGCGCAGTGAACGGCCTGGCCCTCACTGTGATCTTCAGCAGCTTCGCCATCTTCAACGCGGTCACTCCCGTCCGGGATCTCATTAAGCTCACCCCCCGCGCATTTCACGACGCAGGGATCGTGCTATCCATTGCGCTTACGTTCATCCCCCAGACAACGGGCAGTCTGCAACGGATCCGTGAAGCCCAGGCGGTCCGCGGCCACCGGGTTCGTGGGCTGCGAGACTGGCTGCCCATCGTGATGCCGCTTCTGATGAGCGGTCTGGAGCGCTCGATGGGTCTGGCGGAAGCTATGGTCGCCCGGGGATACGGGGCCGTCTCGGACGACCCCCAACCACTGCGCAGCCAGGGACTTCTGGCTCTGGGTTTGTTGCTGCTGCTGGGGGGCTGGCTGGCGTACCTCTTCGGTTCTGCGTGGCGGCTTCCCGCCATCGGCATTATGCTCCTTGGCACTCTGTTGATCGGCAGCGTTCTCTGGTCAGCCGGACGGTCGGTGTCCCACACAACCTACCGCCCACGCCGTTGGTCCTATGGAGACGGTGCGGTGGTGCTGGGATGCGCTCTGGCCCTCACCTTGACCCTCACCCAAGGTGAAGCCCTCTACTATTCACCCTACCCCCGTCTGACCGCGCCGCCCTTCGACCCGCTGATCGGGGTCGGCCTGCTGGGGTTGGTTGTGCCAGCGCTGGTTGGCAAGCACAGGGAGGAGGAGACACATTGATGATACAGATAGATCGCCTGACCTATAGCTATCCCGACTCCACGGATCGGGCACTGAGCAACGTCTCCCTCGACATCGCCGAGGGCGAGTTTGTCCTGGTGGCCGGCCCTTCTGGATCGGGAAAGTCGACGCTCCTGCGCTGCCTGAACGGTCTGGTGCCTCACTTCACGGGTGGCACCGTCTCGGGATCGATCATCGTAGCCGGACACAATCCCATCGTCGAAGGCCCCCAGGCACTCAGCCCTGTGGTGGGCTTCGTCTTCCAGGATCCCGAATCGCAGTTTGTCCTGGATCGTGTGGAGGACGAGATCGCCTTCGCACTGGAGAACGCCGCCGTGGATCGCACCGAGATGCGCCTGCGCGTCGAAGAGGTCCTCCATCTCCTCGATCTGGCGTCGTTGCGCGGCCGGGCCCTCGACACGCTTTCCGGCGGGGAGAAACAGCGGGTTGCCATCGCCACAGCCCTGGCATTCCGGCCGCGCGTCCTGGCTCTGGACGAACCCACCTCGCAGCTGGACCCCCAGGCAGCCGAGGACGTTCTACAGGCGTTGGTACGGCTGAACCGGGACTTAAGTCTGACCATCATCCTGGCTGAACACCGATTGGAACGGGTATTGCCCTACGTCGATCGCATGGTCTATCTGTCGGAATCGGGCGATGATGTCCTGACCGGTCCGCCTCGCCGGGTCCTGCGGCAGATGAATCTGACACCACCGCTGGTTACGCTGGCGAAGGAGCTCAACTGGGACCCTCTGCCCCTCACCGTGAAGGAGGGACGACAGATGGCAATGCAGTCGCCCATCCCGGACCCGAAACAGCGGATTCGCAGCGGGCAGTCCGCTGAGGGAAGGAGAAAAGGGACTGGGGCCAGACCACAGATCACCGTCCACAATCTCCAATTCGCCTACAACGGCGCGTCGGTATTGCGGGGGATCGACCTGGAGATAGGTGCCGGTGAGCTCGTGGCACTTATGGGTCGAAACGGTTCCGGCAAGACGACGTTGCTCAAGTGTATTGTGGGGTTGTTGATCCCGGAGCGGGGAGACATCACGATGAGAGACTCTTCACTGATCGGTCGACCCACCGCAGAGATCTGCTTAGACATCGGCTATCTCCCTCAGGATCCCTGCGATCTCCTCTTCGCCGACACTGTCTTCGACGAGTTGAAGATCACGCTGCGCAACCATGACCTGTCGAACAATCCCCCTATCAAGCCTTCGATACTGATGGAGCGCCTGGAGCTTGGGGACGTGGCCCATCGCTACCCTCGCGATCTCAGCGCCGGACAGCGTCAGCGCGTCGCGCTGGGGGCGGTCACCGTTACCAGGCCGCAACTGCTCCTCTTGGATGAGCCCACCCGCGGCCTGGACTATCCCGCCAAGCGTAAGCTGGTCCAGCTTCTCCGCGAGTGGCAAGGCCAGGGAACGAGCATTCTGCTCGTCACCCACGACGTCGAGCTGGTCGCCCAGGCGGCCGACCGAGTAGTCCTGCTCAGCCGGGGCGAGATCATCGCTGATGCGGCGCCGGAGGTGCTCACCGCTTCACCCCTCTTCAGTCCTCAAGTAGCGCGACTGTTCCCGGGCACCGGTTGGCTCACCGCCGACGATGCCCTGGCCAGCTTGAACGGAGATGGCAACCAGGGCCCAGCAGCCGGAGTTCAACGCCTGCAGGAAAACAGGTCGACGGATGGAGGAGATCAGTGAAGAGCAAACAGCTCACGGCAGGCTACGTCCAGGTCTACACCGGGGACGGGAAGGGCAAGACGACCGCCGCTCTGGGTCTGGCCGTCAGGGCATCCGGCCACGGACTCCGTACCTACATCGGGCAGTTCATGAAGGGGCAGCGATACGGCGAGTTGGAAGCGCTGAGAGGCCACCCGCATATCACCGTCGAGCAATACGGCGAGGTCCACCACATCTACGAGGATACCGTCACGGCCGATGACGTCGAGCGAGCGCAGCGAGGACTGGAGCTAGCTAGAGAAGCGATGCTCTCGGGTCAGTACGACATCCTGGTGCTGGATGAGATCAACGTAGCCATCTGGTTCGGCCTAATCGGGACCGAGGAGGTCCTGGCATTTCTCGACGGGCGCCCGGCCGACGTCGAAGTGGTGCTCACCGGGCGCCGGGCACCGGAGGAGCTGATCGAACGTGCCGATCTAGTCACCGAGATGGTGATGGTGAAGCACTACTATGAACAGGGCGTGAAGGCGCGGCGAGGTATCGAGCGATAGACTGCGCTCTATGACGTCGGCGAATGGTCGGCTTAGCTCCGAGACCGCCTTGGGCTGGGGCTGGAGCGGTGGTATAATCCGGCTTTGGAGGAGCTATGATACTCATCGTCGGGGCCACCAATTTCGTAGGTCGTGCCGTCGCACGAAGGCTAGCCGCGGAGGGTCGTCCGTTCCGGTGTCTGCTTCGGCCATCCCATTACCCGCAGCAATTGCCAACAGAGCTCAGCTTCTCCGCCGTTTCGGCGTCCCTTTCCGATGCAGAGGCCTTAAGCGAAGCGATGGACGGTGTGACTGGAGTCATCCACGTAACCCGAGAGGAGGATCGACTCTATGAGCGCCCCCTCCACACCCACACGGAGGGGACGGGGAACCTGCTCAAGGCAGCCGAATCAGCCGGCGTGACGCGCTTCATCTACATGAGCCGGCTGGGCGCCACGGCCGCTTCGGCGTACCCTCTCTTCCGCATCAGGGGAGAGTCAGAGACTAGAGTCCATGAGAGCGGGCTAGACCACACCATCCTTCGGGCCGCGGTCATCTACGGCGCCGAGGACGTCTTCACCACCAGGTTGGTGATGCTGGCGAAGATGATCCCCATCGTGCTGCCGATTCCCGATGTTGGCATGGTCCGGTTCCAGCCCCTCTGGGTAGAGGACCTGGCTCGCTGCATCGTAGCCACCGTTGACCGAGCCGACTTGAGGGACAAGACAGTGGTTCTGGGAGGAGCGGAGCACTACTCCATCGAGCAGATGGTTCGTCGCATCCTGGGAGCGGCAGGTATGCACCGCTACCTGCTCCACGTGACGATGCCTCTCATGCGCACAGGAAGCCGGTTCCTGGGAGCCCTGCTGGCGCGCAACCCTACGCCGATGTGGTGGCTGGACCTCGCAACCGTCGGGAGTGCTGCGGAGCTGGGCGCCATACCGAAGCACTTCGGCTTTGAGCCCCGGCCGCTTGCCGAGAGCCTGAGCTATCTGCGTCTGCGGAGACCCTGGCGGCGACAGTTCATTCGCTACACTCTGGGTGATGGCTAGGTCCTGCCCCGCTCATCCGGACGCGGTACTTCAGCAAGGTCCAGATCGCCTCCAGGCCGTCTCTCCAGCTGATCTTCTTCCCTTCGTTCAGGCCGCGAGGGGAATAGGAGATAGGAACCTCATGGATATCAATGCCACGCCTCAGCACCTTGCTGGTGACCTCCGGACAGAAAGCAAAGCCGTCCTCCTCCAGGTCGAGGCTGCGGAGCAAGTCGGTACGAAAGAGCTTGTAACCAGTTGCCTCGTCTGTCAGATGACACCCGTAGAGCAGATTCACTATCCAACTGAGCAGACGTCCACCCCAGTAGAAACGCCAGGAAGAGCGTGGATTCTCCCGCAGGTTCCGTGAGCCGTAAACGACCCACACGGTGGGGTCGTCAAATAACGCCAGTAATCTTGGATACTCTCCGGGATCATACTCAAGATCGGCATCTTGGGTGATGACCGCGTCGCCCGTAACTCTCTTCAGCGCTGTCCGAATGGCCGCACCCTTGCCGCGGTTATGGTCGTGTCGTATCACCGTGAGCAAGCCAGGCCAACGCCCGGTGACACGTTCCACCACTTCGCTCGTCCTGTCCGTGGACCCATCGTCCACCACGATGATCTCCCGTTCGAGCCCTCCCAGTTCCACATCCGCGACGGAGTCGATGATCTGGGCCACAGTCTCGGCCTCATTGTATACTGGGATGATCACCGACACTTTCCGCAGCGGGGCGCCCGCCCTCAGCTCTGGGAGACCGGTCACAGGTCAGTTTCCCTCGGTGACAGCCAGCAGACCCCGCAGGCGAGCGGCCACCATCTCGATAGCGACTTCGTTGAAGCCGCCCTCGGGGATGATCACGTCCGCATACCGTTTGCTCGGCTCTACGAACTCCAGATGCATGGGACGCACGGTGGAGAGGTATTGCTGACACACCGACTCCACGGTACGGCCACGTTCCTCAAGGTCCCGGCGCAGCCGCCGGATGAACCGTACGTCGGCATCGGTGTCGATGTAGATCTTAACATCAAACAGATCCCGCAGCTGGCGCTCCACGAACACCAGGATCCCCTCCACGATGATCACGGGTGCCACTTCGACCCGCAGCGTCCGATCCGTCCGGACGTGGGTGCTGAAGTCATAGATGGGGATCTCTATCGTCTGGCCTGCGCGTAGCTTCTCGAGATGCTGGATGAGGAGTTCCGTCTCCAGGGCATCGGGATGATCGAAGTTGGTTCGGGCACGGACATGCGGGGGCAGATGGCTCAGATCACGATAGTAGGCATCGTGAGTGATGTGCGCTATGTTTTCAGCCCCGACGCGTTCGAGAATCCGGTCCGTAACCGTCGTCTTACCCGACCCTGTCCCGCCGGCCACCCCCACAACGATCGGTCGGTCGATCTCCTCCATCCGGTCATCCCCCTCGAGCCGCCACGAGGACGAGTAGCAGGGCCGCGACCGTGGTCAGGGCTCCGCGCCACCTGGGATCCGCATTCCGAGCCAACCAGTCTGCAGTCCACGCCAGCCAGGCGGCGGCTATCCCCCCGCGTACCACGGGATCGACCCCGGTCCACACCATACCTCGCTGCCAGAGACTCACCAACGCAGCACAACCGGCTGCAAGAGTCAACAGAGTGTACGGTAGCCGACTCGACCAGGTGGCCCCTTGGATCCCCGCCGCCATCTCCTGCAATGCCTGACCCCAGGTGCGGGCACCAAGCCCGGCGCACACCGCCAGCGAGAATCTCAGCGGTGTGATCGACTCGGTGTATGCATTCCCTCCGTTCGCCCCGAGCAGCCAGGTTAGAGCCGCGGCAGCCAGGAGGAGAGCGGGGATGTAGAGCAGAGCGCGACCCCAATGGGGCCTTCGGCGCCCGCCTCCCATCGGAATCGCCAGAGCCGCCATCAAGACGAGCGATAAGCCTGGTCCTTCGATCTCAGGCTCACCGATAAACGTGACCAGCCAGTCCAACGCCGGCAACTCGCTGCCCCACGCCAGAAGGACGCCCAACACAAGGATGATGGCAGCGGTCCAGGCAGCCAGGTCGGCAGCGCGAAGGAGATGCGGCATATCCCGCAGCCCACTCCACAACGCGATGCCTACCCCAGTCACCAGTGTCACATACCCCAACCCAATCAGGATTTGCAGCGCCGACACGCTATGCCCCCTCTTCCTCTGCGAGCACAGACAGCGGAACCCGACCAGCGGCCTCGATCCAGCCCTCGCTCTCGCGCAGCCAGAAACGGCCGCCTGGTCGCACCAGATTCGTCAGGATCCCGCCGACGAGCAGAACAAGGCCAACGGCAGTCGTCCAGCGCCCCGGGTTCCGACTGACCGTCGCTTCCACGTACGGCGCCGGCGAGAGCTCCAGTTTCACCCCTTCCAGCATCAGCTCCGTCTGCCCGCCATCACCAGTGATCAGTTCAGCGACGATCTCTCCCGGCGGACTGCGGTAGGCTTGCACCTCGAGAGGGGTGTACGGTGCTTCTGACTGGGGTCGGAGCCGGACGATCAGATCCGCCTCAGGGATGGCGAAGTACCTATCTTCCCTGAGAGCCACCAGCAACTCAGTCCTCGGCTCGGCTTCAGCCGTCAGCTGCAAGCGCAGCGTTCCGCCCTCCTCATCGAGCGCCCGGACCGCGACACCGGGCCCTTCTCGCTCGATGAACCCCACCGCGCCCGCGCTATGCACCAGCTCGGTTCCCCCGTCATTCAGTGCCACCCAGTGATTGCCGGTCGGCAGCGACAGCTGTTGCCCCCTTTGAAGAACCAGACCCTCCACTTGCCATCCCCACAGTTGCGACAGCAGCAGCCCCCCCAGAAGCACCAACGCGCCCGTGCGCGCCACCAGCAGCGAA
>SKQX01000136.1 GCA_007118795.1 Thermoflexales bacterium
ACGCCGATCTCGTCCTCCACGGCCCGCTTGTAGATCGTGGGCGCCACGGCCATGTCGTCGATGGCCAGGCCCAGATTACAGGCGATGGTCCGTTGTTCCGGCGTCTCCCGGCCCGGCTTCCGGCCGGTCACGAGCTCGCCCAGATCGGCGTGAATGGGCGGGATGTTCTGGAAGTAGCCGACGCTCCTGTAGTGCTCCAGTTGGGCCACGTCGTCCGTGCAGAATAGGTCGACCTCCTTGAGGGCCTCGGGGTGCCAGTACGAATCAAAGTCGACCAGCGAGGCGAACCCGCCCTCGTCCAGCCACCCTGCTTGTATCGTGGCGTGAGGCTCTTTCAGGATCGGACCCGCCGTCACCACCAGGTCACAGACAGTCACGGCCTCCCGGGGTGTCTTCACCTCCACCACCTCAAGGTCGAAGTGGGAGGTGATCTTCGCGGCGAAGGCCTCAGCTGCGTCGGGGTCGACATCGTAGGCCATCACTCTCTCCAGCGGGAACAGCACGTTCAGCGCCTCGGTGTTCGTCAGCCCCTGAACGCCACAGCCCAGAACACCCAGCACCGCCGAATCCGGCCGCGCCAGCCGCCGTGCGGCGACGGCGCTGGCGGCCGCCGTGCGCATGGCCGTGATCCACACACAGTCCATCACCGCGATGGGCAGACCCGTCTCGGGATCGTTGAGGATGAGCAAGCCGGTGATGTAGGGCAGGCCGCGCAGGTGGTTCTCCGGGAAACCGCTCACCCATTTCACGCCGGCCGCGTTCATAGCCGGGATGTAGGCGGGCATGGCGTGGATGAAATTGTCGCCCCCGCCCGGATGGATCCCCGGCTTGGGCGGCATCTCCACCCGTCCCTCGCCCTTCTCGTGAAACGCCTTCTCCACCAACTCGATGATCTCGGCCATCGTCAGACCCACGGATTCGACATCGGTCTGGGACAGATAGAGCAGTTCCATGTCATACATCTGTATCTCCTTGTCCGAAACTCTCCTCAAAGCTAACAGTCCCTGAAGCTGTGGCTGCCCTGCTGCTTCCGGCTCTCGCTCTCATCCTCCGTCTCGGGGCTGCCGGCCGGTCATCGACCGGATCCGACGCTTTCCCCACCATCAATTCTTCACCCGGCGCTCCATCCTGCGGATCGGCCGATGCGGCCGGCCCCGGGAGCGGAGATCAGTGCCTTTCCCCTGAGCTGCCGCGACGTCGGCCCGGCCCACGTCCTCGATGGCGGACACTAACGGCACGTCGACCCTTTTGGCCCGGACTTCTCCTCTGTCAGAGACACGTCTCACGGCACGCCGGTTTGACTTCGTTCTGCGCGACGTGTGGCCCGCGGCCTGGACCCCGCCCAGCCCGGCACCGAGTTCTGGAGCGCCGCTCCACTCTTCCCGTCAGCCCCAATCCGTGCCGCATAGAGGTGAATACCCATCAGAGGCAGAGGTCGTGCCCCGTCGTCGAGTCACGTGATGGCTTGCAGTAGCTGCCCACAGAGAGCCTTGGTGCCGGGTTCGATATCCCCGGCCGGGCCAACGCAGGCCGGACAACCGGCGCTGCAGGCACACTCGTGCACCCGTTCCAGCGCCGCCTCCAGGAGGTGGTCTCGGATGCTATAGAGCTGTGGGCTCAGCCCGGTGCCCCCTGGTGCGCTGTCGTAGACAGTCACCGTGGGCAGGCCCGTCTCCGCCGACCGGGCCTCCACTGCAGAGGCCAGATCTCCCGGGGCGCACATCAGGTGGAGGGGTGCTAGATGGCGGAGCAGGTAGGCCAGACCGGCTAGAGCCCCTCGTGTGCCGCGCGAGCGCTCGGCCTGCCGGTGACACGGCGAACAGAGGGTCATCAAGTTCTCCAGTCTGTTGGCGACCTGATGGAGGTCGTTGCTGCCCGGCACGTACCCGAAGGCCCGGAAGGGAGTGAGGTGATGAACATCGTGGCGTTTTCCCTCCCGCTCTGGCGCGCCGCAGCGGCGGCAGCGGTAGTTGTCCCGGGCCCGCGCTCGGTCTCGCTGAGCTGGCCAATCGGGACCGTAGTCCATCCGCGGCACCAGGACGCCGGCCTGCTCCAATTCCTCGGTCAGCCCTTCGGACAGGGCCAGCCAGTACCCAATGGTGCGCATCCGCTGCTCCGGCAGGTCAATCGGGGCCCAGCCCAGCACCTCGTGGCTGTAGCGCTTGATGCGCCGGTAGCCCGTCGCCCTCGTCGTGACGAGCAGCTCACCATACCCGTGGGAGACCCCCGGATCGGCCGCGCTGCCCCCCTGATGGTCGGGGGGATCGGCTGGATCCACCTCAGGGCTCAGCGCCGCGTCGGTGGTGCGGAACACCTCCAGAACGTCCACGTCCGTGGTGGCGCTGGCCCGCGTGTAGTAGTCGAGCTCGGCCGCCTTGACCCGGGCAATACCTTGTTCCCAGTCCAGTGATCGCACGACGTAGGTGTCGCCACCGTGGAGGTAGACCGCGCCCTCGTGGATCAGTGTTGGCGCGCTGGGACGGTCCATCTCGCCGATCACCTCCGGGCCGGCCCCGCGACCCGCTGCCCGCTGGATGATCACGCTGTCCGGGGAGCTGGTCCGCAGGGAGAGCTGGGCCGCAGGATAACCCTCGCCGATCCAGGCGTAGTGACCGTTGTAGCGGTGGAGCAGATCGTCCTCCGCGAGAGCGTCCAAGACCTCGTCGACCTCTTCGAATTCACCGAAGGAGTCACCTGGCTCGAAGGGCAACTCGAAGGCCGCGCACGCCAGATGGTTGGTCAACACGGCCAGATTGTCGG
>SKQX01000078.1 GCA_007118795.1 Thermoflexales bacterium
CCATGCGTGATACAGAACGGCCACCCCGGCGGGAGCTGGTTGGCTATGCGGCGAGCAACATCGTTGAGGCTCGGACAGCGGACCTGGATGGGGTCGGCCGGCTCCTGGATGAGGCGGTGGAAGCGGGAGCCAATCGGATCGAAGGGCTCAGGTTCCAGCTGAGCGATCCTGGAGAACTGCTTGAGAGAGCACGGGAGGCGGCCTGGGACGACGCGGAGCAGAAAGCAGACCAGTTGGCGAGCCTGGCCGGGTTAGAGCTGGAGGAGGTCCTTACCATCGATGAGACCACCAGGGCTCCTCGCCCGGTGCCGGGAGTGGCGCCGGCCCTGGAGGCCGAAGTGGCGGTCCCCATCGAGCCAGGCGCTGAGGATGTCACGGTGGACCTGAGGGTCACCTGGTCGTTGCATTAGAAGAGATCGGCTGTTGGTTCGACACCCTTGGCTTTGCCCGGATCTACAACAAGAAGGGGGAATACGATGCAATATGATGAGTTCGTTGGAGAGGTACAGAATCGAGCACGACTTCCGTCGCGGGGAGACGCGGTACGGGCCATTCAGGCCACATTGGAGACCCTGGCGGAGCGGATAGCGGCGGGGGAAGCCAGCGACCTAGCGGCCCAATTGCCCCCGGAACTGGGAACGTTCTTGCGCGACGTCGACACCACGGAGCGATTCTCGGTGGACGACTTCTTCCTCCGGGTGGCCGCCAAGGAGACGGCGGACCTGCCGGATGCCGTGCACCACACGCGGGCCGTGTTCGACGTGCTCCAGGAGGCAGTCACCCCCGGCCAGATCAGGGACGTGCGGGCCCAGCTCCCGGATGACTACGATCCTTTGTTCGAAGCGGGTAGTGAAGGGGAGATGGACATTGACGTGTGACCGCGTGCAGGTCGTCGGATGGCGGTCCGGTATAGGGCACGTACGAAATCCATGCCTAGCTGTACGACGGCACTACGAGGCTCGGTCCCGAGACCGAGAGAGTGCGAACGGGCCAGTAGGAGAGGGCCTCCTGGGGGGTGGGTGTCGATTCCAACCAAGGAGGGCAGGTCAATCACAGGACCTGGGGCGGGAGTCTCGATAGACAGGCAGATCTTGCGACGTGGAGAATCGATCTACATAGGGTTACGAAAGAGCGGTTTGGCCGGGCTCTGGTCGCCCGGCTATGAACTGGTTTCGAGTTAACGTGGCGTGTAGAGAGATACGAAGAAAGGAGAGAAAGTACCATGGCGATCAAGTATCCGCTGGAGTATGAGTTAACGCCTAAGAGCACTGGTACGGGCAGGCACTGGGTGACCCTCAGTCTGCAGAATATCGGTGCGCAGGACCTGACCGGGCTGGACGTCAGCTTGAACTCGCTGGACGCGTACAGCATCAGCGTCCTCGGCACGGGAAGCTACATCTCCATTCTTAAACCGAACGAGAGGCGAGAGTTACCGTTCCAGGTATCGGCGAACAGGACCGGAAGCCTTTACGTGACGGTCGATGGCTGGGAGGACGGGGAGCGGTTCCACTGGGAGTCCCCCGGGATCCCGGTCACGGTAGGGGCAGAAGTGGCAGAATTGGTCAGTCTCTTCGCCATGACCGAGCCATACTCCCTGGTGGGAGAGAAGGTCCGCTGCGAGGCCACCGTGCGGGCGTTGAGCGAGAGCGAAGGGCTCAAGCTCGAGTTCTGGGCGGACACCCCCGGTGGTGAGTTTGAGGAGCTGGCCATCGTGCAGACGAAAGCCCTAACGCCTGGGGAGGAGGCTACGTACTCCGCCGAGATCACGCCCAAGGAGGACGGGTTGTTCACCATCTACGCCTATCTCTACGATGGTGTCCGCCGGATAGGCCGCGAAGTCGAGTACGTCTACGTCAGAGAGGCGTAGGTCGAGATGTCTCTCTTCGCCCGTGCCCGAGGCGAGCCAGGGTTCGTGTGATTGATCGGTTCCGATCGCACCGGGCTGTGGAAACCTGCAGCCTGGCGCGATCGGTCCTCGCCGTCCCTCGCGGGTTCTCGCGAGGGGCTAGACCTGGGGTTCAGGTGAAGATAGAGCGAAAGGGTGTAGAGCATGGCTGCGAAGTTTCCGATCGCATATAACATCGACCCGAAGAGCGTGCCGGCGGGCAGATCGTGGGTGACGGTGACGTTGGAGAACGTCAGCGAAGACGGCCTCACCGGGCTGAACGTGCGTTTGAACAGCCTGGACACCTACGCCATCGAGGTCGTGGAGGATGCCCAATTCGTCGCATCCCTGGGGCCCGGCGAAGAAACTGCGCTTCGATTCCAACTGGGAGCGCAACAATCGGGCGGGGTCTACATCTCCGTCGATGGACGCTGGGGGGGCGGGCCCTTCCATTGGGAATCGCCCTCTCGACGGATAGCAGTGGGCGCTGAGCTCGTGGAGCTGGTGAGTGTATTCACCCTGTCCGATCCGGCACCCCGGCGAGGCGAGCCCGTGACGATTGAGGCGACCCTGCGCGGCCTGACCACGGCCTCGGGGCTGGTGCTCGAGTTCTGGGTGGAGACTCCCACTGGGGACTCGGTATCGGTGGACAAGACAGCGACGGATCTGCTGAACCCGGGCGAGGTAGCCACGTACAAGTCCGACCCGTTCATCCCAGAGGAGGAGGGAATATACGTGGTTCACGTCTACCTGTTCGATGGAACGCGGCGGATTGGCCACCGGACGGACTACCTGACCATTACGACGTAAGGGCGTCGTCAGGTGGTGGTGGCTCTTGAGGAAGACGGACGCTCTTGGGGACCGAAAGATGGA
>SKQX01000194.1 GCA_007118795.1 Thermoflexales bacterium
AGGTTCGCAGGAAGTTAAGGGCGTCCAGCTCCGTCTGGAAGCCCAGCAAGTCGACGGAGCACAACGACCCAAGAATGGCCTGCCGCATCTCTGGGGGGAGGATCGACCAATACTCGGGACCGGGCCACGGGATGTGAACGAAATGGAGGACCGTGGGACAATCGGCGGGATCCAGCCGCTCCCGCAGGAATCCCGCGGTCAGGTACAGGTGGTAGTCCTGGAGCATCACGAGGGTCGGCAGCTCGTTCGCCTGAGCCTGCCTGGCGATCGCCTCGGCGAATTCCTCGTTTACCGCCACGTACCCGTCCTCCCAGGCACGCCAGGTGGTGCGATCGATGACGGGCGAGGTGACCACGTCCCACATGGAATGCTGGAGGAACCACAACAGCGGATTGGCGATGACGCTGTAGTAAGCCTCGTAGACCGAGGGCTCCGGCATCAGGAACTGGACCTGGATGGTCCGCTCAGACCCGGCCAGCTCCACCTCACCGGTTCGCCACTCGCTGTCCGCCTCGGTCCGCCCACAGGAGACCCAGGTCGCATCTGTGTGTCGGCACATGCCCAGCAGCGCCGTAACCAACCCCCCTTCGCCTCGCTGGCAGCAGAGCTCGCCCTGCTCATCCTTCTGGAAGGTCACCGGTCCCCGGTTGGCCGCGATAATGAGCGCGCGATCGGCAAAGAACTCGCGCTGCACCTTCGCGCAACGGCTCCGCATCTCCTTTACACTCAGATCGCTCACCTGATCTTCGACAGTGTTCATCCACCACCCTCCTCATCCTGACTGGCCTGGATCGCCAGGTCGATGAAGACCGCGGCAGTCCAGCCGAATATTTCTGCAGCTTTCTGGGGGCGCTCGCCGGTCTCGGCATCGTAGTACTCGTAGATGCTCGGATGGCTGTTCACCAGCTCCAAAGTCCTGCTCCGCACGGTCCGGGCCAGATCATCCCGCCCGATCTGATGCAGGGCCTCGATGAAGAAGTAGTTGATGTTGGCCCAGATCGGGCCGCGCCACATCGTCGCCGGCTCGTAGTGGGGGTCGTTGCGCGCCACGGTGGGGATGACGTACTCGCCCCAAAACATGTCAGGATTGGTGAGATGGTCGAGCAGCCGGTCCCGCACCTCGGCGGGTAGCTGACCGGTCCAGAGCGGATAGAGGCTGAACGGCGTGACCACCCGGATAGGCTCCTCCTGGTGGACGGCCCAGAAGAGCCCCGCCTCCTCGTCCCAGAAGTCCTCCAACATCCTTCCCACAATCGCCTCGGCCCGGCGACGCCACATGGCGGCTTCCGCGTCCATGCCCAACTCCTCAGCCATCATCGCCAGCGATCCCATCTGGACACAGAGGTACGTGTTCAGGTCCGGCGGCTCCACCGGCATACCGTAGTCCCACAGGGGACTGTCGTCCAAACCCGAGGAATAGGGATGGTTGTACTGGACCAACCCGTCCACGTCATCGTCGTTCATGCTGAACCACCAGGCGTTCCATCTCACCAGGGGTATGTAGATCTCCTTGAGGAATTCGAGGTCCGGTTCGGTCTCATGGAGTTTCAGCGCTGCCCACGCGAGAATTGGGGGCTTGGTGACCTCGGCATGGATGGGATGATCGATCTCCGCGATGACCCCTTCGTCGTAGACCGCGTCAGGGAGCATGCCGCCGGGCAGCTGATGGGCCACCATCGCGCGAATCTGATCCCGGGCCAGCTCCGGGTCGACGTGCCGGTAGGCCAGTGCGTGCAGCGCGCTGTCCCAGAGCCACAGCCCGACGTATTCCACTTTGGATGGCATCATCGCCTCGTAGGTTACCCGCCCCTCCGGGCTGATAAGATTGCTGGCCATGACCCACCAGGCGTAGGCGTACGTCCGCCGATAGGGCTCAGCCACCGGCGGCACCGCAGCGAACCAACTCCTCCAGCGCTGCTCTGTAGCGGCGCTGGCCGTCGAGAAGGGGACGACGTCCTGGGGTAGATCGAGGGTCCCCCCAATCGCGATGGTCAGGGCGCAATCTTCGCCGGCTTCCACGATAAAGTCGACGACGTAGCCTCCCCCCTTCGGCGTGATCTTGTTCCGGACGCACTCGTCGTTGCTGGCGTAGGCCAGATTCCGCACCGCCTTAAAGACCCCACCCCGCTGCGTCTCCTCCCAGTACTGCGGCGAGACGTGGAAGCGGATGCCGGCTGAGACGTTCGGAGGCAGACCGACGGAGATGACTCGCTCACTCTGATGTACCAGGTTGAAATCACCGAGTCGCGTGCGAAAGCGAACAGCGTGAGGGCGCGTCACCACCTCCTCAAAGTCGAGCTGAGTACCCGTTTCGTCGACCAGAGCGAAGCTGTCGATAAAGGGTGGTCGATGCCGGTACGTGTCCAGACCCGGCTGCAGCTCGGTGAGGCGCTCGGCCAGCTTGATGAACAGACGGCTCTGCCCCGGTACCTGGTAGATCAACAGACGGGATCCCCGATCGCTAAAGGGGACCTGAGTGATGTCTATCTGATCCTCCAGAAGGTCGAGATAGGATGAAGTCGGTGTGTCGGCGATCTGCTCCATTTCCCTACACTTCCACTTCCAATCCACTCACCACCACAGTCACCTGACCCAGGCCCACGTTCTCGACGACGCCGCCGGGGCCGAGACCCAGCGCCGTCCCTTCGGGAACGCCAAGGCCCAGGCAGTTCGGCTTCAACTCCAGGAGGCGGCGCAGCCGTTGGGTCTGCTCGATCCCCTTGAAGCGCGGTGTGACGATGATGTTGGGCAGCC
>SKQX01000036.1 GCA_007118795.1 Thermoflexales bacterium
ACCGGGGGGAGGACCACATCCGTCACCTCGACGGGCCCCAGGCGAATGGGCGCTCGCCCGGACTCGATCCGCGACAGCTGGAGCAGCTCCTGGACCGTCTGAGTGAGCGAGTCCACTTCCGTCTCCATCCGATCCAGAAAGCGTTGGGCGGCGGGCGGGTCCTCCAGCGCGCCGCCACGCAGCGTGTCCACCAGAGCCTTGAGCGAGGCCATCGGCGTGCGCAATTCGTGGGAGATATTGGTGATGAAGTCACGCCGCACCGTCTCGAGCCGATGCACCCGCGTGAGATCCTGAAGGATAATCAGGCAGGACCGGCCATCACTGTCGGGCAGCGGCGTGACGATGACCTGCAGAAAAGCTCCCTTGCGGGCCATCGCCCTCGCTTGCCTCGGGACGTGCTCCACCGCCTCCACCTGCTCGACGCGGTCCTCATAGCATCGCCGCCACAGGCCGATAATCCGATGGTCGCGGAGTACCTGGGCAACGGAACGACCCAACGCCGGCTTGATCTTGAGACCCAGGCATGCGGCGGCAGCCGGGTTCACCAGGCGCACCAACCCTTGATCATCGGTGATAAGCACCCCATCGGCCATGTTCTCGAGAACTGCAGCGAGCCGGGTCTGCTCTTCGGTTAGCGAGTCGATGGTCTTCCGCAGCCGATTCGCCATCTGGTTGAAGGAGGTCGTTAACTCGCCGATCTCGTCTGATGTGGTCGGATGGAGGCGAGCGCCCAGATCACCCGCGCTGATCCGACGCACCACTTCGGTTAGCTGCCGGACGGGACGGGCGATCCGCTCCGCAATGACTACAGCCATGCCCGCTGCACCCAGCACTGCGATGGCGGCCGCGGCAAGAGTCACACGCTGCAGGCGGGCTACCTGCGCCTCGACCCGACTAACTGGCAGAGCAACCCGGGCAAACCCGACAAGCTCCTCTTCCAGCAGCACGGGAAGCGCGACGTACATCATGTCGAAACCCATCGTGCGGCTGAAGCGAGTACTGCACCCCTGTCCAGTCGCTAGCGCCTGCTGCACCTCGACACGGCGCAGATGGTTGTCCATGTCAGCACGGTCGGCGTGGGAATCTCCCAGAACCGTGCCGCCCGGGGCAATAAACGTAACTCGGGCGTCGACGAGACTGCTGTAATGCCGTGCCAACCGATCGAGCTCACCTCCACCCTCCTCCCAATCGCCGGTCGATGCCACAGCGTCGCCGATCAGACGGCCCTCATCGGTCAGCTTCGCGCGCAGATCGGCCAGATGGGACTCCCGGGCCACATGGGACAGGTAGATCGTCAGCCCACCCATGGCCAGCAGGATCAGGATCACATAAGGGACAGCGATGCGCCAGCGAAGGCTACCAAACACGACCTACTCCTACGGGGTTAAGGACCCTGACAATGGGCACCAGCCACCCCAACGCTACCCTTCGAATCGATAGCCGACGCCACGGACGGTGACGATCCGACGGGGATTCTTCGGATCTGGCTCGATCCGCTCCCGCAGCCAGTGGACGTGGACATCGACGGTGCGGCTCCCCCCGTCGTAATCCCAACCCCAGACGCGCTCCAAAATCAACTGGCGGGACAGCACCATCCCGCGGTGGCGCACCAGGAATACGAGCAGCTCGTACTCCCGGGGCTTGAGGTTGAGAACCTCGCCCGCCCGCTTCACCTCCCGGCGGGATAGGTCGACGGTGAGATCGCCGGAGGTCAGGATCTGCTGATCGATCGTCCCCGCCGCGAGCTCCTGACGGATGAGCCGCTCACGTCGCAGGAGAGCTTTGACGCGGGCCATCAGCTCTCGCATGCTGAACGGCTTCGTCATATAGTCATCCGCGCCGACCTCGAGACCAACCACCTTATCGACCTCCTCGTCCCGGGCCGTCAGCATCAGGATGGGCACATTCATCTCCTGTCGCAATAAGCGGCAGACCTCGATGCCGTCGATGGTCGGGAGCATGAGATCAAGCACCACCAGGTCTGGATGCTCCCGCCGCGCCAGATCCAGAGCCTCTTGCCCATCCATAGCCGTGATGACCTCGTAGTCCTGACGGGACAGGTTGTACTCCAGGGTCTCTACCAGGGTAGGTTCGTCCTCCACCACCAGGATCTTCTCACTCATCCCAATCCGAACCTAGTTCCGCCCACCAGCCCGTCCGCAGAGAGACGTCACCGTCTTCGTGCCCAGAAGATGGCGCGCTCGGACGGGCTGGTGTAGGGCGTTCCGTCCCAATCCCCGTAGAGCCTCTCGACGACGAAGCCGTGGGCGATCAACCACGATCGGACCTCAGCGGTGCTGACAGGATGCTTCTGTTGGATGTAGTCTCTCTCGACGGTCTCCCCGTCCGGCGATGTCAGCGTCGTCCGACGGCGAAACCTGGCAAGCCGCGCCGGCCCATCGTACCAGATGGTCTCGATGGAACTGGTCACCCGGGTGCCGTCGGCGCACACCCCGGCCGGGAACGCATCCCGCACCCCCGGCTGCCGCCAGGACTCGTCCAGCTCCCCCTCCATATGATCGTTGTCCACGTAGATGGTTCCGCCGGGACGAAGAGCCTGAGCCGCCGACGCCACGCACCCCTCCTGCTCCTCGGGCGTGGCCAGCTCGTAGAAACAGTTGCCACCCAGGATCACCAGGTCAAACCCTGGCGGCCACTTCCCACGCATCACGTCGGCCTCGATTAGTGTGATGCGCTCTTGAACCGCTGGGGATAGCGACGCGACCTTCCCCTC